>DASWAC010000587.1:0-3458 GCA_036391335.1 Ktedonobacterales bacterium | reverse complement strand
GGGCGACGACTATCATGCCGTCATCCGCAAGCGGCTGGATGCGCTCGCCAAGTTCATCCGTGAGCGTGCCCCGGAGGGCCATCGGCGTGCGCTCCCTTTCGTGGACACAGGCCGTATCGTGGATCGTGCGGTGGCGCAGCGCGCGGGTCTCGGCTGGTTCGGCAAGAATACCTGCATCCTCACCAAGGGCTGGGGCTCGTGGGTGTTCCTCGCCGAGCTGGCCACCAGCCTCGACCTGGAGCCCGACACCCCGCTGGGCGCGAGCTGCGGCCAGTGTGAGATCTGCCTGCATGCCTGCCCGACCGGCGCCTTCATCGCGCCCTATGTGCTCGACAGCACACGCTGCATCTCTTATCTCACCATCGAGCATCGCGGCGCCATCCCAGTTGATCTGCGCCCGCTGATGGGCACGCATATCTTTGGCTGCGATATCTGCCAGACCGTCTGCCCGGTAAACCACGTTGCGGAGCGGCGCCTGCGGGTCCGTGGCGCGCTGGGGACGCCTGGCGAGCGGCCCACATTCGCGGCGCGAGATGACTTGGCTGCTCCAGCGCTCATTCCGCTGCTGGCGCTCGACCTCGACGGGTTTCGCGAGCGATTCCGCGGGAGCCCGATGAAGCGCGCGAAGCGGTCCGGGCTCTTGCGCAATGTGTGCGTGGCCCTCGGGAACCTGGGCGATCCGGTGGCGACGCCCGCGCTCATCGCTGCCCTGCGCGACGCCGAGCCGCTCGTGCGTGGGCATGCGGCTTGGGCGCTGGGGCGCATCGGTGGGCATGACGCGCGTGAGGCGCTGCTAGTGGCGAGCGCGGCGGAGACAGAGCCACAGGTGCGGCAAGAGATCGCCTATGCGCTCTCGATGGGGCCGGGCTAATGGTCCCGCTGCCCGCACGCGTGGAGCCGCGAGGTCGCGCAGGATGATATCATAGGCGCGGAATGTGATTCGCACAGGTGCTCGAAAGGGGGAAGGATGCTTGCAACGGCGCAGGCATCCGGTAGAGATATGGCAGAGCAGCGAAAGATTCGGGTGCTCGTGGCGAAGCCCGGACTGGACGGCCACGACCGGGGCGCGAAGGTCATCGCGCGGGCATTGCGTGACGCGGGGATGGAGGTCATCTATACCGGCATCAGGCAGACTCCTGAGATGATCTCCGAGGCGGCTCTGCAGGAAGACGTGGACGCCATCCTGATGAGCATTCTCTCTGGCGCACACATGGCCCTCTTCCCTCGTGTCATGCAGCTCTTGCACGAGAATAGCGCCGATGACATCCTCGTGATGGCCGGCGGCATCCTGCCCGATGAGGATGTCCCCGCGATCGAGAAGATGGGCATCCGGGGAAACTTCGGGCCGGGCACGCCGCTGCAGTCCATCATCAACTTCGTGCGGACGAATGTGGACCCCGGGCGCCTCGAGCATGAGCTCTCGCCACTCCCCGCCTCCGGCGGTGGGGAAGAGACGGCACACTAGCATGGTCGCTGATCTGGCAGATCGCTTGCTGGCTGGCGACAGGCGCGCCCTTTCGCGTGTGATCTCCTACATCGAGAATAACTCGCCCGAGGCGCGCGCTATCCTCCCCCGGCTGCACAAGCACGGCGGCCACGCGCATGTGGTGGGCGTGACCGGCTCGCCTGGGGCCGGCAAGAGCACCCTGGTGATGCGGCTGGCGCGTGAGCTGCGGAAGCGCGACCAGCGCATCGGCATCATCGCGGTGGATCCATCCAGCCCATTTTCGGGCGGCGCCATCCTGGGTGATCGCATCAGGATGCAAGAGCTGTCGGGAGACCCGAAGGTCTTCATCCGCAGCATGGCCAGTCGCGGCAGTGTAGGCGGCCTCGCCGTCGCCACCCGCGACACCGTGCGCGCGCTCGATGCGGCCGGCTTCGACATGATCATCGTAGAAACCGTGGGAGCCGGCCAAGCTGAGGTGGAAATCGTGCGGGCGGCGCAGACGGTGCTGGTGGTCGTGGTGCCCGGGATGGGCGACGATATCCAGGCCATCAAGGCAGGCATCCTCGAAATCGCCGATATATTCTGCGTAAATAAGGCTGACCGCCCAGGCGCCGACCAGACCGCTGCCGAGCTACGTATGCTGCTGAGCCTGGACGAGCACCGCAAAGACCGCGCGTGGCGTGTGCCCATCATCAAGACCGTCGCCTCAACCGGAGAGGGTGTGAGTGTGCTGGTGGATACCATCGCCGCGCATCTCACGTCGCTGCGCGAGACGGGCCAGCTGGCCAGCCGCAGCGGACGCCAGGCACAGAGTGAGATGCTGGCGCTGCTGCACCACGCGCTGATGGCGCGCATCGAGGCAACCATCTCCCCTGAAGAATGGAGTCGCATGGTGGCCGCGATCGTCGAGCGCCGCGCCGATCCCTACACGATGGCCGACGAGGTCGCCGAGCGAATCGGCCTGCGCGCGTCTGCATCTTGAGTAGCCAGAAAGTCAGGCGGTGTTTTTTGCGCCACGGTGACTCAGAGAAGCGAGAATTTTTACGCCGCGAAACCTTCCGCCTTATGGCAAGGTGTGAGCAAAGTCACAGGATACCGCTTGGCGATTGGTATATAGTAGTGACAGCCAATCCCAGACGATAGTCTCTTTCGGATTCGGGTCCAACATCCTCCACGGGAGCCCAACACGTCACGCGGTGGCGTATCTCGCGCTCGCTGATTGAGCGGCTCGCCTTCCGCGCCCCAGTGGCCAAGCGCCCTTGAGCCTGTTCCCCGTGGCTCAGCGGACTGTCGCCGTGTGATGTGCTTTGAGGATGTGGTGCATGGCCGCACAGGCACACGCGGAAGGTGTCGCGATCAATGGACAATAGCGATTCCCGACTGCCCTCTGGAGAGTTCGCTCTTGACTGGTTCACCACTGACATCTCGCTCGAGCACCACCGCAAGGAGCCCCGTCAGCGGCGTGTCATCCATGTCGTCGGATATTGCCCGCTCGAGCACGTGCGTCACAGCCTGAATGTGGCGATTAGCAGCCTGAAAGAGCCGTGCGTCATGCCGACTCTGGCTGAGCTCCAAGACCTCATCATGGATAACCATGAGTCCATTGTCACCTGGGTACACGCACCCCAGCTGAGCATCAGCGCCTTCATCCTCCCGCTCGATGATCCTCAGGCGCGCGAGTTCATCGCCAATGAAACGCGCCCTAACCATAAGAAGAATCCGTTCTGGCCAAATCTGCAGCTGATCATCTGGCTCGTTCCTCATGGGTGTGTGGTAGAGGATATCGCGCTTCATCACGCCCCAGGCGTCACGCAATCTCGGGTGCTGATAGGCCCTCGTGAGCCCGAGGACCAAGTGAGCGCAGAGATCGCGGCGGTCATGCAAGCTGAAGAGATCAAGCGCAAGGTCATGGCCGAGCTAGAGCCGCTCCTCTCGCCTCGCCGCGATGATATGCGCAGACGAGACGGCGGCGGTCTGCCAAGCTAGCCATGCCGGGCCTGCGCTGCCTTGC
>DASWAC010000586.1:0-4242 GCA_036391335.1 Ktedonobacterales bacterium | reverse complement strand
GCCACGCCCTGCGCCCCCAGCACCGCCAGCGCCGCCGCCGCCACCGCTTCAGCCTCGTTCGCGCCCAGAGTCTCGTGCTCAGGCGAGGCGGCGCCCACGCGGGTGATCCGACAGGCCACCTCGATGCCGGTGTGCGAGCCTGAGAACGGCCGCGGCGGCAGATCGCCGGTGGCCACGCGATAGCCACGCGCGCGCAGCCAGGTTTTCAGCTTGCCCGCTGTGGGCAGCCACAGGCAGTCGCGAGCAGTGACCCGGCTGGCGGGCCACTGGCCGGCGGCATCCACCAGGCCAAGCGTGGCGCCATCGCCAGTTACCGCCATGACCAGCCAGAGCCCGGCAAAGCTCTCATCATTATGCACGCCGCCGAGCACCACACACCAGTCGCTGACTTGTGGCTGCCAGGCAATGCCGGCGCTTTCCAGGCGGCGCGCGGTCGCCGGTGTGACGAGATCCTCACGCATGGGCGCCTCGCTCGCTCAGATGCTCGATGGGAGCCGGCTCCACATCCTCAGGCGCGGGGAAGCCGAAGACGCGCGCATAGAAGTCGTGCGTCGCCTCCAGCGTGCGCTTGAGGGCCGCCTTGCCGCGGAAGCCATGCCCCTCGCCTGCGAACGCCAGATAGGCCACCGGCACCTTGCGCGCGCGCAGCGACTCGACAATCACCTCAGCTTGGGCGGGCGGCACGACTTTGTCGTCTAGCCCCTGGAAGACGAGCAGCGGGTCGGTGATCTGGCTGGCGCGATAGATGGGTGACCGTGCCTTATAGATCTCTGCGCCTTCCGGATAGGGCGCGACAAGGCGGTCGAGGTAGCGTGATTCGAACTTGTGGGTCTCACGCGCCAGAGCTTCGAGGTCGCTGACGCCAAAGAGGCAGACCCCCGCGCGAAAGGCGCCAGGGGAGAAAGCCAGTGCTGCCAGCGTCGTATAGCCACCAGCGCTGCCGCCGGTGATGGCCGCGCGTGAGCCATCCACCAGCCCGCGCTCGGCGAGATAGCGCACGGCATGCACACAGTCGGCCACATCCGCGATGCCCCATTGCCCATGGAGCCGCTCGCGATAGGCACGGCCATAGCCTGAGCTGCCACTGTAGTCCACATCGAAAACGGCGAAGCCGCGTGTTGTCCAATACTGGATGCTCAAGTCGAGCTCGTCTGAGGTGGCGCTGGTTGGGCCACCATGCACCATGACGATGACGGGCGGTCGCTCAGCCGGCGGCCCGGCATAGGCGGGATTCTTTGGCGGGAAGAAATAGCCATAGGCCATGCGCTCGCCAGCCGTGGGATATTCCATGTGCCGCGCGACTGAGATGAAGGCCGGGTCCATTGGCAGCGCGTAGGCGCGCCTCAGCACACGCGTCGCGCGTGAGGCGACATCCATCTGAACGATCGTGGGCGGCTCGGTGGGCGACGTGGCCATGAACACGGCACACTCATCGGCGGCCTGCACCTGGAAGAACACTGTCCATGGCAAGTAGAGCGCCTGCAGTGCGCCGGTGCGGGTATCGAGCAGCCCCAGCCGCGCGTGACCCTTGGCCTGCCATGCGCAGAGGATGCGGTCGGGTCCGGCGAAGGCATAGGCGCTCATGCCGAAGCTCCAGCCGGGCTTGCCAAACTCAGCCTCAGCCGGATGCAGCGGCGTGACGACGCCCGCACGCCAGCGATAGAGATTCCACCAGCCGGTGCGGTCTGAGGTGAAGTAGAGCGCGCCGTCCGGCGACCATTCTGGCTGGAAGATGGATTCGTCCTTGCCGCCGGCGATCAGTGCTCGCGCGGTGACAGCGCCCGCCTCATCGAGCGTGGCGACCCAGAGCTCGCAGCCATCCCACGGCATGTTCGGGTGATTCCAGGTGAGATAGGCGAGGCTCCGGCCATCGGGGCTGAGGCGAGGGCTGCTATAGAAGTCGTTGCCCCCGGCCAGCACCGTGCCACGACGTGGCGCGCCAGGCCGCACACTCAGGCTCACGATGGTCGAGATGGCCTGCCGTGGCGCAACCCGGTGGTCCTCGCGCACGCAATAGAGACGCTGCCGGCGCGCATCCAGCTCATAGTCGGCATAGCGCAGCGGCAGATGGGGGGTGATGGGCTCACTTTGGCCGCCGGGAGAGAGACGATAGACCCGCTGATTAGTGAATTCCGAGTAATACAGCGTGCCATCGGCGGCGACGGCATAGCTCAGGCCGCCATACTCATGGGCACGGGTGCGCACGTGGGCTGGCGCAGGCGTCACCTCGCTGAGCGTGCCTTCACGGTCGCATCGGATGAGGGTGGTGCGTCCGCCCTCATCAGGACGGGTCTCCGTCCAATAGGTGGCATCGCCCACCAGGCGCAGCGGACCAAACGTGACGGCGCCCGCGACCACCTGGTCGCTGGTCAGCGGAGATTGCCAGCTGCCATATGGGGCGATATGTGCCATGGGCACCTCTTTGCTCGCGGTCACTCTGACTTCCCCCGCGCCTGCGGGAGATGGGGGCCGGGGCTGTTCCCCGGATAGTTTCTCAGAGATATCGTTAGGCGCTCTCAGTGTACCATGTGCGCCGTACCCACACCGAAACGATTGTCTGCTCCTCTTCTCAGAACGCCGTCTCACTGGTATGCTGGGCTGGGCAGAGTTCGAGAGAGCCTGGGCGAGGTATAGGGTGAGCGACGAAGACGATCACACGATCATGGCAGATCCTGACGGCACTGAGAGCACCGCGCCGGTCGCCGAGGCCGCCGCTGAGGCAGAAGATACCGCGCCCTCAGCGCTGCCAGTGACCGTGCCAGTGAGTGCGCCAGCCTCGACGCCGATCACACCCTCACGGATGGCGGCAGTGAGCGCCATGCTGAAGCAGCGGCGGCGGCTGGACAGGCCCTGGTGGCTGGCGGGCGTCTCGGTCATCGCGCTGCTGACATTGGGCGGCGTGGCGCTCGCCGGCGGACCCCTCCGTAGCCTGGGCTTCGCCGGGCTGATGAGCGTGCCGGCGACGGCGACGGCGGCTCCCGTGACGACGCTGCAGGTACCCACGGCGTGGCCCACCCCAGCGCCAACGCCCTCTCTGCCCACGAACGCCACACGCAACCTCGCGATGGGCTGCGGTGATGGTCCCCCTGCGCCGATCGCCTATCGCACGCCGATCTCGTGGAATGCGCCTGCGGGGACGCACAGTGTGCCTGAGGTAGCGCTCACGTTCGATGACGGCCCCACGCCCTATTCGACGCCAGACATCCTGAGCTATCTCGAAAAGACGCACACGCCCGCCACCTTCTTCGTGTTGGGACAATATGTGCACATCTGGCCCTACCTGCTGCAGCGCGAGTGGAATGATGGCTTCGCGCTGGGCGTGCACACGTGGGATCACCCGATGCTGACGCGAGTTCCCGACTCGGCGATGCCGCACCAGCTGGGCGACACGATCGCGGCGATGCACGCGGCCATCGGCGCTGACGCCTGCACCTGGCTCTTCCGTCCGCCCTATGGGGACTATAGCCAGCACGTTGGCACCTTTGTGATGGGTCAGTATGGGCTGACGGTGATCGGCTGGGACATTGACTCGCTGGACTACACCCGCCCAGGGCCGCAGGCCATCGCCAATAATGTGCTGAGCCGAGTGCACCCCGGCTCGATCGTGCTGATGCATGACGGGCCCGCGCTGCGCGAGCAGACGCTGGCGGCGCTGCCGATGATCCTCGATGGTCTGCGCGCGCGAGGGCTGAAGCCGGTGACGCTGCCGCAGCTCATGGCCGACGAGGGCTTCCCCGGTGTCTCCCTGACGGCATCGTATCCCGACCGCACCAGGCATCGCCCCGACGTGTGAGCAGGGGGCACGTGAATGCGGAAGAGGTGAAGTGAGCCGCCGTGCGCTATGCTATCCGCGGGGCGGTGGGAGGTGCGCAGAGCGCGGAGCAGGACACGGCAGAGAGGAGCACACGCATGGCGGTCATCCCTCTGGGGCCGGCATCGTCGGGCCAGCGATCATTCCCCTTCATCAACTACGTGCTCATCCTGGCGAATATCGTCGTCTTCGTGTTCGAGGTGACCCACGGGCAGCGCATTGCGGACTGCGTCACCAGTGCCTATGTCATGGTCCCGGCGGATATCCTGAGCAATACCGCGCATCCGCCGCTCGTCGCGGGCTGCGCCTTCCACGAGCCCATCCCGGTATATGGCACCCTCTTCACAGCAATGGTCCTCCACGCGAACCTGATCCACCTCGGCGGGAACATGCTCTACCTCTGGGCCTTTGGTGGCAATGTGGAGGCCCGT
>DASWAC010000585.1:0-2158 GCA_036391335.1 Ktedonobacterales bacterium | reverse complement strand
CCCAGGAATATACCTGGAACCTTGAGAGCATCTATGCCACCGACGACGCCTGGGAAGAGGACTTTCGTACGGTCTCCACCGCGCTCCCGGAGATTCAGAAGCGCCAGGGCACGCTGGCCGGCTCCCCGCAGGCGCTCTTCGAGGCGCTGGACCAGCGCGACAAGGTCGGCGAGGTGCTCGGCCGGCTCTACGTCTATGCGCACATGCGCCAGCACGAAGACGCCGCCGTCAGCCGCTATCAGGCGCTGGCCGACCGGGTGACCACGCTCGCAAGCGAGCTCTCCGCCGCCGCCGCGTTCTTCACTCCCGAGATCCTCGCCATTCCCGCCGAGAAGCTCGCCCAGTTCGTGCGTGAGGAGCCACGGCTCGCGGTTTATCAGCATGCCTTCGACGAGATCAACCGACAGCGTCCGCACGTGCTCACCCCTGAGATCGAGAGCTTGCTGGCCCAGGCCGGTGAGATGGCCAGCGCCTCCGAGCGCATCTTCGAGATCTTCAATGCGGCTGATCTCAAATTTGCCCATGTGCACGATGAGGAGGGCAACGAGGCCGAGCTGACCCAGGGCAATTACGTGCCCGCGTTTCTCCAGAGCCAGCACCAGCCGGTACGCAAAGAGGCCTTCGAGGCGATGCTGGGCGCATACGACGGCTTCCGCAATACCCTGGCGACCACCTACGCCTCACACATCAAGCGCGACATCTTCTTCGCCCGCGCCCACAAATACGCCGACTCACTGCATGCCGCACTGGAGCCCGACAACATCCCCGTGAGCGTCTATGATAACCTCGTCAGCACGGTGCGTGCCAATCTCGGTCCGCTCAACCGTTACCTCACGCTGCGCAAGAAGCTAATGGGGCTGAGGGAGCTCCACATGTATGACCTCTATGTGCCCATCGTGAAAGAGGCGGAAGACAAGGTCACCTATGCCTCCGCGCAAGAGACGGTCGCGCAGGCGCTGGCTCCCCTCGGCGCGGACTACGTCGCCGCCGTGCGCAACGGGCTCGCCTCGCGCTGGGTAGACGTGCTGGAGAACAAGGGCAAGCGGCCGGGAGCCTATAGCTGGGGCACCTATGGGACGAACCCCTTCATCCTCCTGAATTACCAGGAGAAGATGGAGAGCATGTTTACCCTGGCGCACGAGATGGGCCACTCGATGCACTCCTACCACACGCGACAGTCTCAGCCCTATCCCTACGCGGACTATACTCTCTTCGTGGCCGAGGTCGCCTCGACTCTGAATGAAGCGCTGATGACGGACTATCTGCTGCGTACTGAGACCGATCGCGCCAAGCGGATGTATGTGCTCAACCACGCCCTCGAAGAATATCGCGGCACGCTCTTCCGCCAGACGCTCTTCGCCGAATTCGAGCGTGAGGCGCACGAGAAAGCCGAGGCGGGCGAGGCACTCACGCCTGAGCTTCTTTGCGATAGGTACAAGCAGCTCGTCACCGCCTATTACGGCGCGGAGTGCACCGTGGATGACCTGATCGAGATCGAGTGGGCGCGCATCCCGCACTTCTACAACTCGTTCTATGTCTATCAATACGCCACCGGCATCTCGGCCTCGTCTGCCCTGGCGCGTGGCATCCTCGACGAAGGGGAGCCGGCTCGCCAGCGCTACATCCGCTTCCTCAGCGCCGGGTCTTCGGATTACAGCATCAACCTGCTCAAAGACGCCGGGGTGGACCTCTCGACGCCGGAGCCAGTGCAGCGCGCGATCACCACATTTGGGCGCTACCTCGACCAGTTTGAGGCGCTGCTGAGTGAGGACGGCGCACACGCATGAGCCGGAGCTTCGATGGCGAGACAGCCCTCACGCCGGTTGGCCCAGGCACGTATGCCGGTGCCATATCCGAGCACTGGTCGGTCGGCGCGGGTCCCAACGGTGGCTATGTGAGCGCGCTGCTGCTGCGTGCCATGAAGCTGATGCTGGCCGACGAGACCTGGCACCCGCGCTCACTCACGGCGCACTACGTGTCGGCGCCCGCGGTGGGCCCCGTGGTGGTGCATGTCACCCTAGAGCGCCAGGGTCGCCGCGTGACAAGCTTGAGCGCCCGGATGGAGCAAGACGGCAAGCTGCGCGCGCTGGCGCTGGGCGCCTTCGCCATCGAGATGGAAGGGCCTCGCTGGCAAGACGCCACCATGCCCAAAGTGCCC
>DASWAC010000584.1:0-4583 GCA_036391335.1 Ktedonobacterales bacterium | reverse complement strand
ACGGATCAGCCTTCCCCTTCCCCACCTCTTCCGTCTTGGCGGCGCTGTCTTGCGGCTGCGCGACCCGCGCCGTGGGAGAGATTTGCGCATGTTTGTCCTCGTAGCAACACCCTGAATAATGGTCATCGGCAGACATGCTCGAGAGTGATCGGGCTCGGCTGGGGCTCACTCGAATGCGCCCACAAACCCATTGCACCGGCTGCCACGAGCCCGCGCATAGCGCGAGAACGTTGGGTTCTTGTGCAAGGATATGTGCATCCTCTCGCCGCATGTTGAGACATCGCTCCGAAAGTTGTATGCTTACGCCGAGACGTGCGATCAAGTGCAACGCACCTGACCACATATCTCTGCTGCACGTGGCCGGTAACGGGCTGGCGTACAGTAACATCCCCAACTTGGTTCACCCGTTGAGCCGGCGACGCCCGAGAGTGCGCTAACACTGTCGGGCCTCTCGCTGTTTAGGGGCTCATGAAGACCTCCCTATCTCCGGGCATTCACCTGTACGCGCCTGAAACTCGGGCTACGGCGAGACCATTTGCGTGAAATGGCCCGACCACTGGCGCTGTGTGCCGGGCCTGCACTTTCCAGGCCACTGTCAGGCAGGAAAGCGCCAGGCGCCAAAACCTACAGCTTCACCAACTTTAGGTGCCTTGTGATGGGTGGGCGTCAAAGCGTCACCTTCACTAAGGTAAGCTAGGTATTCCCGCGAGCCCTGTAGGGAACACGTCCCATATCTCACTAGTGTAGGCTATGGCTGCAAGCGATACGCGGTCGCATGCTTTGCACGGTGGGGCAACGTGCGGCTCTTTCGCGACAATCGGGCCATTGGCCAAATAGCCCGCTCGTCTAAGCAAAATTGCCTATGCAGACGTCGTGCCACGGACGTCCTAATTACACATATCTTCTTAATATTGGTTACGGGTGGATCATCGTTTCGGTTGTACGCATGCAATCTGATATGACCAGCTAGATGTCACCCGCGCGGGCACCTGGGTGTAGCGGGCGAGGCCGGTCGCAGGGCCAATGCCAGGCGGAGGGGATGCGCTCAAGGTTGCGACACGAGTGTGTCCTGCAGCGGCGTCCCTCGGCAGACGGTGCCTCCAGGCCGCCTACCGTCATACAATGGAAGCGGCTCGATACGCACACCGAGCTGCTAGGAGAGATCCAGCCTATGGCCACCAGACAGCGCACACCCCAGCCGTGCCACCCACTGCGAGAGATCCCAGGCGTGGGCGAGTCAGTCGCGAGTGACCTCATCGCCCTGGGCTATCATGTGCCAGCCGATCTGCGTGGTGAAGATGCCGAGGTAATGTATGCGCGCTCGTGTGAGATTGCGGGTGTGACGATCGATCGCTGCCTGCTCTATACCTTTCGCTGCGCGGTCTACTATGCCACGGCGGCTCGCCACGAGCCGGAGCTGCTGCACTGGTGGAGCTGGACCGACGAGCGCATGCTGGGGCGCAAGATGGACCCGCTTGGAAAGAGGCTGGCATAGCCCATGGAGATCCTCATTCTCGGCGCCGGCGTCTCGGGCTTGACGACCGGCATTTGCCTGCTGGAGGCCGGACATCGCGCGCGCATGTGGGCTGCCGAGCTGCCACCGGCAACGACCTCGAATGTCGCCGCGGCAGTGTGGTATCCCTATCGCGCGTGGCCCATCGAGCGGGTCGCGGCATGGGGCGCGGCCACTTACGAGGCGTTCGAGGGGCTCTGCGGTGGGGCGGAGTCCGGCGTGATCCAGCGCGAGGTCATCGAGCTCATGCCGCGGGTGACGCCGGAGGATCCCTGGTGGCGGGCAGGTGTCCGGGGCTTCCGCAGGCTGCGTGAGGACGAGCGAGCCCCGGGCTATCCTGATGGCTGGTCATTTCAGGCGCCAGTGATAGACACCACAGTCTATCTCGACTATCTGGTGGGCCGTTTCACCGCACTGGGCGGGCAGATCGAGCGCCGCCACGTGGCCGACCTGACTGAGCCCCTGGCAGCTTGCGACGTGGTCATCAACTGCACGGGGCTTGGCGCGCGAGACCTGCTGGGCGACACGGCGGTGCACCCGGCGCGCGGGCAGGTCGTTAGCATCCCCGCGACGGGCTTCGGCCGTGTGCTGCTCGACGACCATGGCCCCAACGCGGTAGCCTACATCGTGCCACGCGTGCACGACATCATCCTTGGCGGGACTGATAGCGACGACGATGATCGCCTCACTGCGGACCCCAGCGATACGCGCTCCATCCTCAGCCGGTGCGCCAGCATCGTGGAGCACCTCGACGCGGCCTTCGCGGCCCACCTGCGCGCGCTGGCGACGGGTGACCCAACAGCGCTGACCGTCAAAGTGGGGCTGCGTCCGGTGCGCGAGACGGTGCGCCTGGAACGCGAAGAGGTCGCGCCAGGGAAGCTCGTGGTGCACAATTATGGGCATGGCGGCGCGGGCATCACTCTGTCGTGGGGCTGCGCGCGCGAGGCGGCGGCGCTGGCCACGAGCTGAGCCACGCATTTGGCCTGCCTTGTGCGACAAGGCGGCAGCTTGGGCTATACTACCGTGGCCGACGTGGCAGGCGTTGCCGGTCCATCGTCCTTATCAGAGAAGATATCAAGCAAGATCATCACCCATGAGGAGGCGCACCCAGCTATGAAGCTCACCTGCAAACAGGCTGATCTGGCCCGCGGCCTGAATACCGTCAGCCATGCCGTCTCGACGCGGTCCTCGATGCCGCTGCTGACCAATGTGGCCGTCAGCGCCGATGGTGAGAGCCTGCGCTTCTCAGGGACGAATCTGGATATCGCGATCACCTGCAAGATTCCCGCCGTCATCGAGGAAGGCGGACGCACCGCCATCCCCGCGCGCCAGATCACCGAGTTCGCCAACACACTGCCCACCGGTGATGTGAAGCTGAGCCTCGCGGCCGGCGCCGACCAGGGACTCAAGGTGGCAGGCCAGCGCGCCTCGGCGACCTTTCGCGGGATGGACGCCAGCGAGTTTCCGGCCATCCCCACGGCGGGCGACGCGGAGCCGCTGGTGACGATGCAGGCGAAGACGCTCGGCGAGATGATCAATCACACTGCCTTCGCGGCGGCCACGGATAACGCCCGCCCGGTGTTCACCGGCGTGCTGACCCGCGTGCGCGGCGACATGCTGACTCTGGCGGCGGCGGATAGCTTCCGGCTCGCGGTCTGCGCGCACACGCTGCGAGATGAGGGCGAGAGCGCCGGAAGCGCCACGGATCTGCTGATCCCCGCGAAGGCGCTGATCGAGCTAGCCAAGGTGCTGCCCGAGACGGGGCTGGTGCGCGTCTACGCACTGGCCAACGACACGCGTGTGCTCTTCGCCACTGAGGATGTCGAGATGATCTCGAACCTGATTGCGGGCAAGTTCCCCGACTTCGAGGCGATCTTGCCGAAGAGCAGCACGACGACGGCGGCTATCAAGCGCGAGGATTTCGCGACGGCGGCCAAGCGGGCGGCCATCTTCGCGCGGGATTCGGCCAATGTGGTGCGGCTGAAGATCATCGAGAACGCCGCCATTATCGGGGCCAGCGCGGCGGAGGGCGGCGACACGAGCACCACGCTGGATGAGGGCGTGGCCATCAGCGGGCCCGAGGTGGAGATCATGTTCAACGTGAAATATCTCATTGATGTGCTGGCCGTGCTCCCCGCCGAGCAGGTGGCCCTCTCGCTAAACACAGCGCGGCAGCCGGGGCTAATCCGCCCGGAGGGTGAGAGCAGCTTCGAGTATAACTATGTCATCATGCCGATGTCGCCGCCCAGCGCATAAGGCATGCCCGGCGAGCACTACGATTGCCCCCGCTTTCCACACACTGGTGAGCGGGGGCATTTTCTGTCTCCTACGGCACGCAGCGGACGAGCCTCAGTCGGATTCTCAAATGGGCGTCCCGATCTCATTCGCCGCACCGCACGGATTCACTGGTGAGCGCCTATTCGCCAGGGGCGCCGGCGCGTGGCGTATCATATGGGCAAGGCGAGACCACGCGCACGCCGCGAGAGGAGACACCATGACCGCGCAATCCCTCGACAAGACGAGGTGGAAACTGACGACCTATCTGGATGGCGAGATCGAGACCTTCGTGCCGGGCACGGTGGAGGTCACCCTCAGCTTCGATGGGGGCCGCGCCTCGGGCCGTAGTGGCTGCAACACCTATATGGGTCCCGTCACGCTGAGTGACACCAGCATCACCTTCGGCCAGATCGCTGGCACGCGCATGATGTGCTCGCCCGCGCAGATGGCCGTCGAGATGGCATATCTCAAGCTGCTCGACCAGATCAGCACCTGGCGGCGCGACGGCGACAAGCTCAGCCTGGGCGATGACATCGGCGACGTGCTCGCCTCATTCACCCTGGCGAGCTGATGAAGAAAGGCGCCTTAGAGTGCCCATCTCCTCTGAGCTCTCCTCTCCCGAGGGAGAGGGAAGTGAGGACGCGCGAGCGCAGCGAGGAGCGAGCCCCAGCGAGCGTAGCGGACGACCTGCGCAGCAGGGGTGAGGGCAACCAGACGTAGGCCAGTGGTGTGAGTTGCTCTCATTGGCCTGCGACCGGCTTGACGATGATCTGTCTGGTCACGCTGCTCTGCT
>DASWAC010000583.1:0-5123 GCA_036391335.1 Ktedonobacterales bacterium | reverse complement strand
GAACGATCGTCCCGCTCTTCCCCCTGCCTGCCCTGGCCACCTGGAGCAAGCCTCTCGCGCTCGCCAGCGCGCAAGCCCTCCTGAGGCGCGAGCCATCGGTGCTGACCGTCGGCCACGGACCTGCCCTGCGCGATCCCCAGGCCGCGATGCAGCGGGCGATCGACACGCTGGGCCGGTCACTGGCCAGGCAGAAAGCGAGCTAGCGCCATGGCCCATCGGACGAGGCTGGATCATGACGCCGTTGTCCTCGCGGCAGTGCACCTGGTGGATGAGGAAGGTGTCAAGGCACTTTCGCTGGGGCATCTGGCCGAGCGGCTGGGCATCAAGACCCCGTCGCTCTATAACCATGTGACCGGGCTGAGCGGGCTCAAGCACGATCTGGCCATGTTTTGCATGCGCGACCTGCTCGACCATTTCACCCGCGTCACCATCGGCAAGGCAGGTGCGGACGCCATCCTCGCCTTTGCCGACGCCTACCGAGCCTATGCGAAGGCGGCGCCGGGCCGCTATGCCTTGATCCAGCAGGCGCGCGACCCCCGTGACACGGACCTATACGCGCTCAGTGAGCACCTGGTAGAGGTGGTGCAGGCGGTGCTGGCGCCATTCGGGCTCGGCAACGAGGGCTCCATCCACGCCATCCGGTCATTGCGCGCCATCATCCATGGCTTCGTCTCGCTGGAGCTCGCGGGCGGCTTCAAAATGCCCGTGGATGTAGACGCCAGCTTCCACTGGTGCCTTGATCTCTACATCGCGGGCGTTCGCCGCGTGGATGCGCAGCCTGCCATGAGGTGACGCGCGACTACTCACTCGCCAGCAAGCCACTAGCGCACCGTGAACTGCGCTGAATAGATGATCTGGGCATCGGCCGAGGGCGACGAGCTGGCCGGCTGGTAGGCAAACGCGACGCGATAGGTGCCGGCATTCCATGGCTTCGAGGAAAGCTGGCCACCGCCAGGCGTCACCTGCACGCTCGTGCTGCTGCCCGCCGCCAGGGTCATTCGCCGCGTGGCGATCCCCATGGTGCAGCCACCTTGGTCCTGCCAGGCGCCGCTCACCTGCATCTGAAGGCGCACGATGGTGCATGAGGTCTGGTGATCCGTTGCGATGATGTCACTGCTGAGGTTATTGCGCACCGTCACCGCAATGGTGTCGCCGGTCCCATAGGTGGCCGCGCCGACCTCGACCACGATACCTTGAGTTGGTCCTGTCGTCGGGGTGCCCACCGTTGGCCCTCCATTTCCCACGGAATAGCCGCACGCCGTCATAGTGACGGCCAGCAGCGCGAGCGTGATGAGCGCGAAGAGAATACCTTTTCGGGACATGAGAGTCACCTCCGTCTGCTCTTGTCTATCACAGCAAGCGTTGAGTTGACAAGTGGCAAAGAAGAAGGGGATGACCCTGAGGCCATCCCCTCCCCCACTCATCAGTGAGCGTTAGCTCACCGAGACATCATCAAAGAGCGTGTACGTCGGGTCAGTCGCGTAGTTGTCGTCATGGCTGGTGAGCGTCAGGGTCACTGAGTGCCCTGCCGTCGCCGCGCCCGAGACCTGAACCCACGAGCCGGTGTTGGAGCACGTCTTGGCCAGCAGTGTCGTGGTGGTCCCAGTCGTGTTGTCCTTCAGCGTTGCCGTGGCCCAGTCATAGGTGACGCTGTCCGGGCAGACAACCCGGTACCAGAATTTCACCGCACTCGAACCCGCGGGCATGGTGAACGTCTGAGCGATGTTGCTATCACCGTTGGTCGGCGAGGTGCTGCCCGCCTGACCGGCATAGGTGCCGGAGTGCGAGGTCGTGCTGATCGAGGTCGCGACACCTGAGGTCGTCCACCCGCTAAAGGTGCCCGTCTCGAAGCCACCATTGGTCACGCCACCACCAGGGGCCGGGGTTGGCGTCGGCGGGATTGGCGTTGGGGTTGGCGGAATGGGAGTCGGCGTTGCCGTCGGGCCCGGAGTCGGCGTCGGCGGGATTGGCGTCGGCGTGGCGGTGGGGCCTGGCGTTGGCGTGGGGCTGCTGCCGCACTGCGTGAACTTGAAGGAGCCGATGCGCGTCTTCCAGTTGAAGGCGCCATTCGAGGGGATGTACTCGCTGGTATACCAGAAGGTGCAGTCGTCAGCGGGGTCCACCGTCATGGAGCTGTAGTCGCCCCAGCGGCTCAGGCTGGATCCGGTCTGCGATCCACCACCAACGATCAGGCTGGTCTCGCCTTGTGGCATCGTGCCCAGCGCGTCCGTCGAGAGGCGCCCGGTATAGCTGATGCCCGGATGCAGCGAGCTGCTCGAGACGCTATAGCCCATGGCCATATCGCCGGAGTGGTCCTGTGCGATGCTGCCCATCCAGCGATAGCTGGCATCGGGGGCGACGGTGCCCTGCTGGAAGAGCGACGGCGTCGTGTTGGGGCTGCGAATCTCATACCAGCGCATGCCGGCCGAGCTGCCCGAGGTGATGGAATGGTCCACCAGCAGTGACTCGTAGGAGCCGAAATTGCGGTAGGAGAGACGGTACATCACGCGATCAGCCAGAGAGTCGAGCTGCTGAGTGGTGCCCGACTGCGGGATGCAGGTGCCGCCGCCGCACGCCTGGGCGTAAGAGGCAACCGCAATGCTCGATGGGCCAGTGAAGGTCGAGTTGCCGGGGGTCGTCCAGTCTACGTGGAACTTCCAGAAGGCCAGGCTCGTGGTAGTGTCGAGCGCGACCACATAGTTCGGCGAGCCAGCGGGCGGCTGTGTTGCGCCGTCCATATTTGACGGCAGCAGGCCACCGAAGGCGCTGCTGGTGGTGAAGCACTGCTGTGTCGCTGTCGTGCCGGCGACCATCGACGAGCGATCCATCGCGCAGACTTCCCCGCCGACAAACGCGTTAGCGCTGTTGAACAGGTTGTAGGTGACGTAGTATCCATCGGGCCACATGCCCATCTTGGGATAGTCGTCGAAGTTGGAATAGGGGAAAGAGTACCGATTGTAGGAGCCCGTGGGATCGCTCGTCGTCGAGACCGCGACGCACTCGAACCACGTCGAGGTGGCGCCGGTGACGGCGAACTGGCTGATGACCCAGCGATTGGCGATCTGGTCAAAGACCACCGTGGGGTCGCCGTCGTTGTCGGTCTGGCAGAGGCCGCCAAAGCCACTCCACAGGGTGTTGATTGCGACGGGGCCATAGCGCACGGTGCCCACGGCGCCGCGTGTCGTGTCTTTGTTGAACACCGCGAAATCAGTGTTGACCGTCTGCACGTAGTCTTGTGGGCCTACCGTGCCGTTGGTGTCGGGCGGCGCCGCGTTCACGGTGAAGGTGCCATTAGGACCAGTGAAGCCATTGCCCACACCATCGAAATTGTTCGAGGCCGCCGGGGCTGCCAGACTGGTCGGCCCCTGGACCGGCGCAATCAAGTGGTTTGGTGCCCCATGTCGCAGCTGCGGCATCCGGATGGGCGCATCAGCCTCGTGCGGCGTGGCTGGCGCCGAAGGGTGCCCATTCATCGAGCGCAGGGGCGGGGAGACATCATGCTTCACTTCGTTGATCACAACTGAGCCGCGATGCACCTGCGCATTTGCCTGGTGCGGGCTCACATTGACCGCGGCAAGAAATGCCGAGGTTGCTATGACCGCCGCGGTCGCAGCCGCGGAGACGGTCAAGATGAGACGACGCCGGTCCATGGTGGACAAATCCTCCCACTTCGGTGACGCTGCCAGCGCCATTGCTGGCAAAAGGCCCAGGAATATATTTATCCAGCGCCACGAATGGCGCAGCGCTGGATGCCTGGCGGGGGGGAACAGGGGCAAGCCCCAAGACTCGCGAACGGGCTGGCGAGACATCTCACTCACGCCCAATCGTGTCTGGGCGCGGCTGTCGCAATCACACAGGCAAAGGCGTCACGAAGGGAATATTCCCGAACATGAGAATTCCTTCATGCAGGCGGTCAAACCACGACAAGTATACAAGCCGTAAAATTCTTGTCAAGCGTGCAGCTAGGGGCAAAGTTAAAGATCATCTCATGACGAAATCCGCATAGCATGGGGACCGCTCACGCTGAGATACTTCCAAATGGATACATAAGCGTTCCAAATGTCTCAATAACGTCTGCTTTATATAGCGCTAGTTTGCCTCCCATTGGATAGGCAAAGGCCCCAGATGAGCGACTCACCTGGGGCCCTGTGTTCGGGACAACGCGAGAAAGCGTCACTCACAGTGCCGTGCTGAGAACCTTGAACAGGCATCGGGCCAAGAGATGTGCGTATAGTGGCACCGGCGGACAATGGGTCGAGGCTCCAAGCGTGGGATGCCCGACTCACGCACAGCCAGAGGAGGAGCGCCATGGCAACGTATGTGCTTGTCTACAAGGGCGGCGGCATGCCACAAACGGACGAGGCGCGGGCGGCGTCGCTGAGCTCATGGATGGCCTGGTACACCGATCTGGGCCAGTCAGTGGTGGATGCCGGGAACCCCTTTGGGCCATCCGCAGCCGTCGGGAGTGACGGCGCCGTGAGCGAGGGCGGCCCATCCGGCCTCTCGGGCTACACCATCATATCCGCTGACAACCTCGCCGCAGCCACCGAGATGGCGAAGGGTTGCCCCATTCTCAAGGACGGCGGAAGCATCGAAGTCTACGAGACCTTCGCAGCGATGTAGGGAGGTCTCACGGTCGACCGGGCTGGCGGGTCACCTGCTGGCCCGGCTCTCGGGTGACTGGAGTCCCTATGTTTGTGAGCCGGCTATGCCTCGCCGCGCTCATGGCGAGCCTGGGGCTGCTCAGCGCGTGCTCCACAGGCACGGCGCCACTCGCGGCCACGCCCACCACGTCGGCTGAGGTAAGCATCTGGGCTGAGTTGGAGCAGCGGCCCTTGAGGCTGCCGACTCTCGCGTCGGGCGCGATTTGTCCGGCGGCGAAGGGACACAGTGTCAACCCCAGTTTCGGCCTGGCGCTTGGAGATGGCCCCGCATATCCCATCGGGCTGGGCGCTGACCGGCGAGGTGTCACTCAGCGCGACTCGCGCCGCGAGAGTGCTTCCACCATCGCTGCCGCGACCTCGGTGTTGATGGCATGCGGCACCGGATGCGCCCCACGTGGCGCCTCGGCATGGTGCTCGGCCAGATAGGCCAGAGAGCGCGCTTGCAGCGCAAAGCCAATA
>DASWAC010000582.1:0-4014 GCA_036391335.1 Ktedonobacterales bacterium | reverse complement strand
CCCTCGACATCTTGTCGGGCAGTCACCTCGAAGACGCGCCTCAGCCGGGTGATCTGGGCATCCAGACGCTGGGTGCGCAACAGGTTCATCGCGAGCCGGCCGCCTGGGCTGAGCAGCATCGCCACCTGCCGCAGGAACGGCGTGCCCAGCGCCCCCGGCACCATGCGGGCGCCCACATAGAGATCGTGGGCGATGTAGTCGTAGGTCTCCGGTGACTCGCCAGAGCGCTTCGCCACCCACGGGAACACATCCGCATGGATGATGGTCAGGCGAGGGAGCGCGTCCAGCCCCAGCCGCTCACGCGCCACGGCGATGATACGCTCATCGCGCTCGATGCCGGTGATGCTGACGGCAGGCCAGCGCACTGCCAGCAGCTGGGCGATCGTGCCGCCTCCCAGACCCAGCAGCAGCGCCCGAGCCGGCGCCTGGTCTGGGATCATCTGCGCCCAATAGCCCTGCGCGGGCCCCGCCACCGACTGCGTGACGCCATCCACAGTGAGCGCCAGTCCCCCGCCCTCGCGCGGCACGAGGCGCACGGGTGGCGTGGGCATCGCATGCGACCGGCGCCTGGGCATGGGGAATTTCCTCTCTCACTGATGACACAGCCCATCACAGCCACCTAGATGGGGTCCTGCGCCTTCGCTATGCCAACGGCGCTATGATACGAAGGGTGTGGCGGCGTGAGCTCGAAAAGGATTATGCCATGGCGTTCGCGTTCCCGGCCCGGCTGGGCATCCTTGGCGGAGGCCAGCTGGCGCGCATGCTGGCGGAGGCCGCCTCCACGCTGGGGGTCGAGGTCGTCGTGATGGAGCGCGAGCCCGACAGTCCTGCCGGTCGCATTGCCGCCCGCGAGATCACCGGCCCCTGGGATGACACAGATGGGCTACGCGCACTCGCGGATGAGTCACTCGCCATCACCCTGGAAAACGAGTTCGTTGACGTAGCATCGCTGCGCTGGCTGGAAGCGCATGGCGCGCGCGTCTTCCCAACAGCGGCCACACTCGCCCGCTGCCAGGATAAGCACGATCAAAAGGTGGCCGCCGCCTCGGCGGGGATCGCAGTGACGCACTTTCGCGCGGTGGCCGGCGCGGACGACATCATCGAGGCGGCGCGCGAGTGGGGCTGGCCGCTCGTCCTCAAGGCACGGCACAACTCATATGACGGCTATGGCAATGTCACCGTGCGCGGATCCGACGCTATCGCGCCTGCCTTCGAGGCGCTGGGGTTTCCCGCGCGAGGGCTCTATGTGGAGGCATGGGTTCCTTTCGTGCGCGAGCTGGCAGTGATTGTGGCACGTGGACATGACGGCGCGGCAGTGACCTATCCCGTGGCCGAGACGGTGCAAGAGGGGCACATCTGCCGCATCGTGCGGGCGCCCGCCGAGGTCGCGCCGGCGGTGGCGCGTCTCGCGACTCAAACGGCCAGCCAGGTGGTCGAGGCCTTCGATGGGGTGGGCGTCTTCGGTGTCGAGCTCTTCCAGACCGAGGGCGGCGGCATCCTCTTCAATGAGATCGCACCCCGGCCACACAACAGCGGGCACTATACCATCGAGGCCTGCGTGACCTCGCAGTTCGAGCAAGCGATACGCATCACGCTGGGTCTGCCTCTGGGCAGCGCGGCGATGGTGACCCCGGTGGCCGTCATGGTCAACGTGCTCGGTCGCGCCGATGGCTCCGCGACCAGCGAGGGCCTGGACGCCGCCCTCGCCATCCCTGGCGCGCACGTGCACCTGTATGGGAAGCTGGCCTCACGCACGGGCCGCAAGATGGGCCATGTGACGGCGCTCGGACAGACGCTCGCCGAGGCCGAGGCCCGCGCGCTCGCCGCGGCGGATGCGCTGCGCCTGGTCGCGCTGGAGTAGGCAGAGCCGCGCGCACTCCGGCATCGCCGTGGGCGATCATCGTCACTCAGACCCGCGTGAGCCGCATATACTTTGGCGCATCTATGAGCCTGAGGACCACGCGCACGGGGAATGGAGCCCACCGGATGCGGTGGTCCTCGATGATACGCGGATGCGTCAGCGTGATCTGCTGGCCACGCGTCTCGATCTTACAGCCGCCGGCGGCCAGCACGTTGCGCACCCAGTCGGTCTCGTCGCCATAGGTGAGGGCAATGATTACATCATCGCCCTCGCGAAAGGCATTGATGGGGATGCGATAGACGCGCCCCGACTTGCGACCGACATGAGTGACCATCGCAAAGCCAGGGAGCTGCCCGGCGAAATGTCTCGTGATCCGGTTGGTCACCAGCTGGTTGAAGCCGCCCACCTGAAGAGGGATAGCCATGGTTTATACTCCTTGAGCGCCTCGGGGATGCCCCCAGGTGGCGCTAGATTTTCGCATTCCGCAGGGTAAGCGCGGCCATCACCACCATCAACAGGGCAAAGCCCGCGAGGAAGGCCAGATCGGGCCAGATCGTCGCGAACCCCAGCCCACGAATCATCACGTCGCGCAAGGCGAAGTTCGCATAGGTCAGCGGCATGACATACGCGAGCTGGTGCAGCACTGGCGGCAGGGTGCTCACCGGGAAGAAGAGCCCACCCAGCAACGACTGTGGCACCAGCACCAGTGGGATGAACTGCACGATCTGCAGCTCGTTGCGGGCGAAGGCCGAGAGGTAAATGCCCATATTCACCGCCACAATGGTGAGGGTCACCGTGACCAGGAAGATGAGCGGCAGGTCACCACGATAGTGCACCCGCAGGACATAGATCACGAAGCCGAGGATGACTAGCGACTGCACCAGCGCGAAGAGCGTGAAGCCGACGACATAGCCTATCACCAGCTCGGCGCGGCTCAGCGGCGAGACCAGCAGGCGCTCCAGGGTGCCCCCGCTGCGCTCCCGCAGGAACGCCACTGCGGTCAGCAGGAAGACGAAGAAGAACGCGAAGAGGCCGACCAGGAGTGGCGCGAGGGAATCCGTCTGTGTGAACTCCGGGCCGCCATAGAGCCACGTGGTGTCGAGGGTGATCGCCGGCGCCGCCAGACTGGCCCCGGCGCCGGAGGGAAGTGATACGCGTCCCAGCACGGAGACCATCAATGAGCCCAGCTGGCGCAGCTGGCTGGCCACCGCGGGATTCGAGCCCTCCAGCCGCAAGGTCACCGTGGCGTTTCCTCCGGCGAGCTGGCTGGCGAAGTCATCCGGGAAGACGAGCACACCATCGGAGGTGCCATCCTTGAGCGTGGCATCCACGTTGGCGCGGTCGATCGTGGAGATGGTGAGGTGATCTTTGAGCTCGCTGGGCAGGTTGTCGCGCAGCGCCGTGACGATGACAGTGCCCGCCGGCCCGCTGGGCGGCACGACACCCAGGTTGAGGCTGCTGCCGCTGGAGTTGAGCACGAAGTAGAGAATCGTCATCACGAAGAGGGGCGCGAGGAAGACGAGGGCGAGGGTGCGCCGATCGTGACGGAATTGCTGCAGGATGCGCCCGGCGAGATCGGTGATGCGGCCAAGTGACATGGGAGTATCCTTTGCCCTCTCAGGCGGTAACCTGCTCGCCACGGCTGGCGAAATACATGAACGCCTTGTCGAAGTCGTCTTCCCCTGAGATGCGGCGCAGCTCTTCGGGCTCATCAGCGATCAGCAGCTTGCCGAAGCGCATCAGCGCCAGCCGTGTGCATCGGCGCGCCTCATCGAGGTGGTGAGTCGAGACGATGATGGTCACGCCTTGCTGGTTCAGCTGCGCGAAATAGTCCCAGAACGTGAGGCGGAGCTCGGGATCAATGCCCACCGTGGGCTCATCGAGGAAGAGGAGACGCGGATCATGCAGCAGCGCGCAGGCCAGTGAGACCCGCTGGCGCATGCCACCGGAGAGGGTGCTGATCGGTGAGCCAACACGCTCGGTGAGCTCTACCAGCGAGACGACGCTCTGGATGCGCTCGTTGAGCGCCTTGCCGCGCAAGTTGTAGAGTCCGCCAAAGAAGGCGAGGTTCTCTTTGATCGTCAGCTCGTTGTAGAGGGCGCTCGCCTGGGTCATATAGCCGATGCGCGCGGCGACCTTCCGGTTGGGCATGG
>DASWAC010000581.1:0-7362 GCA_036391335.1 Ktedonobacterales bacterium | reverse complement strand
CCGGGGCGAGACCCTGGCCGCGCTGCAGCTGATCGTGAACCTGATCGTAGCAAAGCAAGCGGGCCATCGGGACTACATCATCGTAGACGCCGAGGGCTATCGCGCGCGCCGCGAGAGCAATCTGCGTGACATGGCGCAGCGTATCGCCAGCCAGGTGGTCAAGAGCGGCATGCCGGTCCCGCTGGAGGCGATGTCGCCCGCTGAGCGCCGCATCATCCACATGGCGCTGTCCGAACACGCGCAGGTGAGGACCGAGAGCACCGGTGAGGGCGACCAGCGCCGGGTAGTCATCAAGCTCAAGTGACGGGCATCTCGTCTCCGCCTGACCTGGTGCTCGTGGGTCATGTGGCGCGCGATGTCTTGCCCGATGGTGGCTGGCGGCTGGGGGGCGCGGTTGCCTTCGCCGGGCTGGCCGCGCTGCGTCTGGGCCTGCGGGTGGGCATCGTGACGAGCGCCCCGCCAGACCTCGCGGCGGCGCTGCGGGTGACCCTGCCGGCGGCGGAGCTGGTCATCGTTCCCAGCGCCGAGGCCACCTGCTTCGAGAATGTGTATCGCGGTGGCGCGCGCACCCAGCGCCTGCGAAGCCGGGCCGCACCGCTCGGCGGCGAGGCCGTGCCCAAGGCATGGCAATCCGCGCCGCTCGTGATGCTGGCGCCCATCGCGCAAGAGGTGGCGCCGGAGCTGATCGAGCGCTTCCCCCGGAGCCTGCTCGCCGCAACCGGCCAGGGCTGGCTGCGCACGTGGGATGCCGGCGGCCATGTCACCATGGGGTCATTCGCGGTGCCAGACACCTTGCTGCCGCGGCTCGACCTGCTCACCATCAGCGCGGAAGATATCGCCACCGCACCCGTTGATCTGCTGGCGGCGTGGTCACGAGCGATCGCGCTGGTGGCCGTCACCCGTGGCGCGGAAGGCGCAGACGTCTACCATCACGGCTTGGGTCCGCGCAGGGCCGAGGCATGCGTCGCCCATGAGGTGGACCCCACCGGCGCGGGCGATGTCTTCGCGGTGGCGCTGCTGGTGGCCTTGTGGCGCGGCGGTACGCCGGACACAGCCGCCCAATTCGCCTGCCAGGTGGCCGCGCTGGCGGTCGAGGCGCCCGGTTTGGATGCCGTGCCCACGCGTGAGGCGATGCTGGCGCGTTATCCGGAGTTGGCGGGCTCACCACTGCTGGGGTAACTTCTCACCATGCCTCCCGCGGTAAGAAGGCGCGATAGAGGGGCTCCCCCGCGCTGCTGCTGAGCCAGAGATAGAGACCCTGGCCACTCGGGCCGAGGCCCGCGCTGAAGTGTGCCTGGAAGCAGGCCGCGGAGCACTCTGGCCACGGCTGGGGCAGTGGCGTGCCGAAAAGCGCCCACTGCGCAGAATGCGGATCCCATTCCCAGAGCCATTGCTGCGTGTAGGCGCGATCATCATCTCCCGTGCCCTCCGGCGGGACGGTGTCATTTGGCCCGAGGCCCAGCACCAGCAGGTTCGCCGAGCCCGTCGCGCCAAGCACTGTGGTGATCCCGTTGCGAGCCGGTGTAGCCCCAGGAACCAGCAGTGGCGGCAGAAGCTGATAGTGGCTCCCGCCCGCGATCTGCGCGACCTGGATGCGGAAGAAGTGCGACGGCGTCTGATCGTTCATGCCCAGGTACCAGGGAGAGCTTCCGGTGGGCGTGGTGGCCGCCGTGCCGAAGGGGAGCTGAGGATGGGCGCCCATGCCATCCACGAGAATGGCCTCGGCTCGCCAGGTGGCGCCCGCATCGCTCGAAGCGCTCAGGCGAAGGCCACGCTTTCCATCGCTCAGCGACACACCCTCCGTGGCGAGCAGGCTCTGGCCGTCGCTCAACAAGAGCGGCCATGCCTGGCCAAAGAACGGTGGCCCGCTGATGCGTTGCCAGGTGATGCCGCCGTCGTTGCTGCGGTCTATCCGCGCGGGCTGTGGCTCGGATGATCCGCCACTGGTGGTGGTCGCCCACAGCGCGGCATAGGTCAGCACGTAGAGGTGGCGCGAGGCCGCCAGCATGTGGACCACACAATAGCTCAGCGTCTGTGGCTCAGGGGGAGCCTGGTAGGCTGGCGGCAGCGACGGTGTCTTGCGCCAGGTCTGACCGCTGTCGTGGCTGACATAGAGATCATAGTCCGGGCAGTCAGTGACGCTTACCTGCCGGGTGGCGAGAAGCGCCAGCTCATTCGACGCGTCGGGCGCCATGCGCAGCTCGCACTGGCTGGCCGCGATGTCCGACAGCCCGTGCGACGGCGACCAGTGGACGCCGCCGTCGCCAGTGATGAAGAGATGCAGCGGAGCGATGCGTGGCGACGTGCCCTGCGGCACGGCAAGGGCGCATGCGTAGAGCTTCTGTGGGTCATCGGGCGCAGTGACATAGCTGAGCCAGCCTGCGGTGTTGCCTGCCACCGTGGGCCACGGGACGCGCTCCCAGCTCAGGCCGTCGATCCGGGAATATGCCTGGGCCGTCATGCGCTCGGGGAGCAGCTCATTCGCGGGCCGTGATGCGTCTGGCTGCCAGTGGGTGACCAGCGCTGCCACCGCCAGGATGGCTGCCACCGCAGCGCCGGCCGCGATGAGGAGTCGCGCGCGCCTCGTCGCCATGCCGTGCCATCCTTTCCAGGAGGGGCGGGACCATCTGGCCTGCGCTCCCTTCTGAAAGGACTCTACAATACGTAGCGGTCTCTCGCATCAGGCAAACGCCCGATATCGCTACCCCGCGATGCCATAGACCCGCGAGAACTTCTCGTCGAGATACTTCGCGAAGAAGTCGGGGTTGGGTGCCTCACCGGTCACGCGGGTAATGAGGTCTTCCGGCAGATAGACGGCGCCGTGGGTATACATGTGCTCGCGGAGCCAGCCCAGCGCGAAGGCCGTATCGCCCTTGGCCAGCCGCGCATCGAGGTCTGGGAAGGCGTGGCGCAGCGATGCGTAGATCTGCGCGCCATAGAGGTTGCCCAGGGTGTAAGTCGGGAAGTAGCCGAAGCCGCTGCTCCAATGGATGTCTTGCAGCACGCCCTCCGCATCGGTCGGCGGCTCGATGCCGAGATATTCCTTGTATTTCGCGTTCCACAGGCCTGGGAGCGACTCAACGGCCACGTTATCGTTCACGATCGCCTTTTCCATCTCGTAGCGGATGATGATGTGCAGGTTATACGTCACCTCGTCGGCCTCCACGCGAATGAGGCTCGGCTCGACGTGGTTGAGCGCCTTGGCGAAAGTCCCCGGCTCGACGCTGGCAAATTTCTCCGGGAAGACCTTGCGCACGGCGGCCCACTGTCCCTGCCAGAATCCTTCAGAGCGGCCGATAGCGTTCTCCCATAGGCGTGACTGCGACTCATGCGCGCCAAGTGATGCCCCACCCGCCAGCGGCGTCCGCGCCAGCGCCGGGTCGCCACCCTGCTCGTAGACGGCGTGGCCACCCTCGTGGATGGCCGCCATGATCGAGGCGGGCAGATAATCTTCCTGGCAGCGGACGGTCACCCGCACGTCGAACGGCGCGCCAAACGAGGTGGTGAAGGGGTGCGTGGACTGCTTCATCTCGCCGTGACTGAAGTCATAGCCGATGCCGCGCAGCACGTCCTCGCAGAGCTGCAGCTGCTGCGCTTGGGGAAAGCTGCCATGCGCGCTGGCGGTGTCAACAGTGTGGCCGCTGCCCTGCACTTTCTTGAGCACCCGCATGCTGATCTCGCGCACCCTGGCGAAGAGCGGGTCCACCTTGGCGACGGTGAGATCCGGCTCGAAGAGGTCCATCAGCGCGTCGTAACGCGTGCCGGTGAAGCCGTAGCGGTCGGCGACCTCGCGCTGCAGGGTCGCGGTGCGCACCAGCCAGGGAGCGAAGACGGCGAAATCGCTCGTCGCGCGGGCCTTGCGCCAGGCCTCCACTGCGCTCGTGCGCACCTTGGCCATCTCTTGCACCAATCCCAGCGGCAGCTTCGTGGCGTGGTCATACTCACGCTTGCTCTGGCGCACCAGTCCGCGGTCGGCATCGGTGAAGCCCGCGCCGCTCACGGCGTTGTTGAGCTCGTTCACCAGGCGACCCAGCTCGGGATCCGTCAGCTTCTGGTGGATTAAGCCTTCCAGGGTGGCGAATTGCTGGCCGCGAGTCTCGGCGGCGCCCTCGGGCATAGCGGTTTCCTGGTCCCATCCGGCCAGCGCGCCGATCGCACCCAGGTCGGCCAGCTCGCCCGAGCGTTCCAGCAATGCGGCGATGCGGCCGTCGCCGGTGGTGAAGCTATGGGTTGGCGTCTCTTTCGCGGACATCTAGGAATGCCTCCAGCTGATGGGTCATTATCATGTGTGCGCGCGCGCACGGGTTCATCAGGGGATGGTAGCACAAGGAGCCTGCGCCGTGCCGCGTACACTGGCGTCAGACAGCGCCGAGTGGTCAGGGTCAGCGTAGGTGTCTCGTGGGCGAGACCACCTCACCCATATTGACAACTGAGCGCCTCGCACCTACCATACAGCGACAGTGCGCTCCATTCTACCTATTGTTGGGTTGCCACTTACCCGCATCCCTGGTGAAGCGTCGTCTCTTGCATTGCACTTTGGGGGGACACAATGCGCCTTACTAATTCTTCGCGATTGCGTGGCTTGCTCAAAGTCTCTCTGATGATCTTGGCGCTCATCGTTCTGATGGTCCTGCAGAGCCCTCCAGCGCATGCTACATCCGACCCTCCCTTCTGCAATAGTCCCGCAGTCGAGGCCAAGCCGACGCGCCCACCGGTCAAGCTCAATCACACGCGGGGTCCTATTGGCACGACCTTGCAAGCGAGTCTCAGCGGGTGGCGTCCAGGCACCAAGGTTTCCTTGCATTTCGACCTGCCTGACCAGACCGGTGCACTCAGGGTGATGCCCAGCGAGGCACGAGTAGTGACCTATTCCCAGCCGGCCCCACCTGTCAATGGCATTGTCGCCAGTGATGGGTCGCTCATCTCGCCAGCCTTCACTGCATACGGGATCTCGTGCCTTGACGCATCCCTTGACCTGAGACCCGCGTATCAGAGTGATTATCCTGGCAGCAAGTTCTTTCTGGTGGCTGTGGGTGACGATGGTGAGGTTAGCGCGCCGGAAACCTTTACCTTGCTCCCCTTGCCCACCCTCCGCGCGACGACGCAAAGTGAGGTCTACCATGGCATGTATAACGCTGGGAAGGGAGGCGACACGATCACGCTCAGCGGCTCAAACTGGGAGCCAAACGAGAGCATTACGCTGACGCTGACCGATACCAGCGTCCCTGATGTCATGTACGATCTCACTGGCGCGACCCCAGTGCGCTTTGCGTCCCCCACGCCGCTCAGCGTGACCACGAACAGCCTGGGCATATTTGCGGCCCCCTTCATTCTCCCGGCCAGCCTGCCATGGGGGCACCAGGCTATCTTCACTGCCACAGGCACAGGACCCCTGTTTGGCACGCTGAGCGCTACAGCGGAGTTTTTCACAGTGCCAGCGATCACCCCCACGCTTGCGGTGGTCAAGCCCTATGTGATACTCGGCTCCACGCTCACTGTGATAGGGGATCATTGGAATCCTGGCGAGACCTTCGCCATTGGCTATTGCAGCGGCGACCTGCACAACGGCCCTCCCCCGCGATGGCCCTTCTGCAGCGACGGCTCTTCTATGCAGCGGCAGCTGGGTATGGTGACAGTAGACTCTGGCGGCCATCTGCGCCAGCAAGTCACCATCCCCGCGGATGCCCGTCTCGGCATCATCACGATCGAGGTGGATGCAGGGGTGCCTGAGATTGCTGTCCAGGTGGTAAGCCATGCGCCGACATGGCTTGACGAGCATGCTTCACTTGTCCCGGCCATCATCGCAAGCTCACTGGCAGCCCTCGCCGCAGTCGCAGTGGGCGTTTCCTTGCGCATCAGGCAGCGCCGGAGAGATCGTAGACGCCAGAGACGCCGTCTGGCACGCGAGGCGCTCAGCTCATCGGGTCACTGAGGGCGCCAAGAGCGTCTAACAAGACGCGCCGCAGCACCGCGAAACCCCCTCGCCCCAAGGGAGAGGGGGCAGGGGGGTGAGGGCAGCACGGTTCCTCCCAGAGGTTTTTGGTAGCTGTCCTAAGTGGCCGCAAGCGCATCAAGAGTGCACAGGCGCGGGGCATGTGGCCTATCACCGGATGCCCAGTGTTGTGGTACACTCTCGGGTGGTGTGTGCGCGGGCCCATAGCTCAGTGGCAGAGCGGACGGCTCATAACCGTTTGGTCGCAGGTTCGAACCCTGCTGGGCCCACCGTGTGACAACCAAGATCTATGGGCGGGGCAGGCCATCGTCGCGTGCCCCGCTGCTGTCTGTGGTGCGCGCCCTGGTGCGCTATGAGGGAATGACCAAGGATGGAATTCATTGATCAGGCGCGTGTCTTCGTGAAGGCGGGCGCGGGTGGCGACGGCGCCATGCACTTCTTGCGCGCGAAGTTCGTGCCGCTGGGCGGGCCCGATGGTGGCGACGGCGGGCGTGGCGGCAGTGTCTATCTGGTCGCCACCGAGAGCATGAATACGCTGGTGGATTTCCACTATCGTCAGCGCTTTGCCGCGAAGCCGGGGGGTGCGGGCAAGGGTCAGAAGATGCACGGCGCGAAGGGCCACGACCTCACGGTGAAGGTTCCTGTGGGCACCGTGGTGAGCAACAGCGAGACGCACGAGGTGCTGGCCGACCTGGTGACGGCCGGGCAAAAAGTAATGGTCGCGCGGGGTGGGCGTGGCGGCCTGGGCAATGTGCACTTTGCCACCCCGACGAACCAGGCTCCCAGAGAGGCGCAGCTGGGCGAGCCCGGCGAGGAGCTGTGGATCGAGCTGGAGCTCAAGCTGCTGGCCGATGTCGGGCTGGTGGGCTATCCCAATGCCGGGAAGTCTACCCTGCTCTCGGTGGTGACAGCCGCCAAGCCGAAGATCGCGAATTACCCCTTCACCACGCTGGTGCCCAATCTGGGAGTGGTGGCCGTGGGCGATGTGCTCGCCGGTGATGACTACAGCTTCGTGCTGGCCGACATCCCCGGGCTGATCGAGGGCGCAGCGCAAGGGGTCGGCCTGGGCCACGAGTTTTTGCGGCACGTGGAGCGCACCCGGCTGCTGCTGCACCTGGTTGACGGCGCCAATGTCGAGCAGGATCCGTGGGACGAATTCGAGGCGATCAACCACGAGCTGGCGGAGCACAGTCCCGACCTGGCCCAGCGCCCGCAGATCGTCGTGATGACCAAGATGGACCTGCAAGAGGCCCGCGATCGCTGGCCAGCGCTGCGTGACCGCGCCGAGGCGGCTGGCTATGCCTCCGCCGCGATCTCCAGCGTGACGCGTGAGGGGGTGCGTGAACTGATGAACCTCACCGTCACCCGTCTGCGCGAGATGCGTGAGGAAGAGGCCGCCAAGGCGCCGG
>DASWAC010000580.1:0-1562 GCA_036391335.1 Ktedonobacterales bacterium | reverse complement strand
CAAGGCGAAGGTGGTCTTGGTCGCGTGCCGCGCGGAGACACGGATGTATTCGGCGAATCCCGACGGAGTGATGTTCGAGGCCTTGAATGTCGCGCACATAGACTCATTGCCGTGCCGGCAAAAGTGGCACTGCCCGCACGGCACATGGTGTGCCACCGTGACGCGTGTGCCCACCGCCAGCGGAGCGCCTTCGCCAGCCGCGACCACGCGCCCGGCGAGCTCGTGCCCCAGAATAACGGGCGGCGGTGCATCCTGAGCGATCTTCACCAGATCACTGCCGCACAGGCCGCACCCGGCCACGCGCACGATCAGCTCACCAGCATCGGGCCGCGGCTGCTCGACGTCTTCCAGCCTGATGTCGGCTGCGCTGTGATAGATCAGCGCCTTCATAAGACGCCCGCGAGTGCGCCGAGCTTGGCGGGCTCTGCTCCAGGCGGCAAGATGACCGTCTTGATGTCGCTCGCCTGGGCCTGCAGGGCGGCAATGGTCTCACTGAGTGGCCGGTTCGCGGTCAGATAGTCGCGGGCGCACACGTGACCGCTGGTGATGAGCTGGACCGCGCGCTGCACATGCGCCGGGGTGTGGTGGAAGACACCCTTGAGGGTAAGCTCGTCATAGTGTGCCTGACGCGTGTCGAGCGGCACCTTCGCGCCGGCGGGTGGGCCGCCAAAGAGCAGCACTTGCCCACCCTTGCGCACCATGCCGAGCGCCATCTCCCACGTGTCCGGATACCCTGCCGCCTCCACGACGGCCTCCACACCGCGATGGCGCTCAGTGAGCTCTCGCGCCTGGTGGAGCGCATCGAGATTATCGCTCACCAGCACCGTCTCGCTCGCGCCAAAGTGTCGTGCGGCACGCAGGCGCGCGGGATGGTGGTCCAGGGCGATCACGCGCTGTCCCTGACGGGTAAGCAGGTCCACAAAGAGGAGCCCGATAGGACCGGCGCCGATGACGGCAACCGCGTCGCCTTGAGAGAGGTCTATCGCGTCGAGCCCGTGCAGCACGCAGGCCATCGGCTCGGCCAGAGCTGCCTCGGCACAGGCGACATGGTCGGGGATGCGATAGGTGTTGCGCCGCACGATGCGCGCTGGCACGATGAGATATTCCGCGTAGGCTCCGTTGAGGAAATCGAGGGACTCGCACAAGCTCTCGCGGTGGCGGCGGCACTCGTCACAGTCTCCGCACGGCGCGGAGTTCGCCGCGACCACACGCTGGCCGGACTCGAACGCGCTCACTTGCGGACCGACCGAGGCGACCGTGCCGGCGAATTCGTGGCCAAACGGACTTGGGATAGTCCGAAAGAGGACCGGATGTCCGCGGCGATAGGCCTTGGCGTCGGTACCGCAGGTGAGCGCCGCGTCAACACGCACGAGCAGCTCCCCGTTGCCGGGGGTGGGTGTCGGAACTTCGGCCAGCCTCGCGTCACCTGGCCCGTGGAACATGATCGCTTGCATGATGGCTCACTCGTTGCGGCTGACGACGGCCGGCGTGGTCATGTGGCTCGCTATGCGGTGAAGCTCAAGCCAGTGATGAGCCAGCGACCATTTTGCTTGGTGAGGTCG
>DASWAC010000579.1:0-3724 GCA_036391335.1 Ktedonobacterales bacterium | reverse complement strand
TACCGGGATCTGGAGGGATGGGACCCGCTCTTCATCGAGAATGTCGCCCGTGACGGGATCCTACTCTGGGGTCGTGCGCCTCTGCCCGACCCGCTGGCGCCAGCAACTGCGCGAGCGCCACGTAGCACCGCACACAGGCAGTAGCAGCGTGGTCCACGGCGTTGGCTGTCAGTTTGGCTGTCAAATGCCCCAAGAAGCACAGCAGCGGCGTCACAGCCTACTCGCTGGGAGCCGCTTCGTTTCTGGGATTGCTGTGGAGCCGGCGGTGGGACTCGAACCCGCAACCTACGGTTTACAAAACCGTTGCTCTGCCATTGAGCTACGCCGGCGAGGGGGAATACCGGTAGTATAGCCCTGGCCCAGGCGCACTGTCAAAACGGGATACCCCCACAACGCGAGCCTGCCCCAGCGAGCGGCATGGCTCACGGAGGCAGGCATCACCGCAGCGTGGACGCTCAGCGCTGCTCGATCGGCACGAACTTGAGCCCCTGAGGACCAGTGTATTCAGAGGCTGGGCGGATCAGCCGGTTGGCCTTCATCTGCTCGAGCACGTGGGCTGTCCATCCCGCGACACGGCTGGCCGCGAAGGTCGGCGGGAAGAGGTCGCGCGCCAGGCCGACGGAATGCAGCACCCCGGCGGAGTAGAACTCCACGTTCGTGTAGAGCTTCTCATTCGGCTTGCGGCGGTGCAGCTCGGCGAGGGCGTATTCCTCCGTGCCATGGGCCAGCGCATAGAACTCAGGCGTCGAAGACCCCTTCGCCATGTCGCGCAGGATCTCCGCGCGCGGGTCCGTCGTCTTGTAGACACGGTGCCCAAAGCCCATCAGCTTGATCTTGTGATCCAGCGCGTCGTCAATCCACGGCTTGATGTTGTCGGCGGTGCCGATCTTGTCGAGCATGTCGAGCACCAGCGCGGGTGCGCCACCATGCAAGGGACCCTTCAGGGCGCCGATGCCGCCCACGATGCACGAGGCAAGGTCAGATTCGGTCGAGGCGATGACACGCGCGGTGAAGGTCGAGGCATTCATGCTATGGTCGGCCAGCAGCACGAGATAGGTGTCGAGGCTGAGCACATGGCTCGCCTCGGGCTCGCTGCCGGTGAGCATATAGAGGTAGCTCGCCGCGTGTCCCAGGTCTTTGCGCGGAGCGATGGGCTCCTTGCCGTTGCGCAGGCGATCGAATGCGGTGATGGCCGTCGGGAAGACCGCCGTCAGCGCCACTGCCTGGGCCATCGTCGGCTTGCCCTTGATATTCGTCGCCGCGCCAACCGCCGAGATCACCGTGCGCAACATATCCATCGGGTCAGCCGTCCTGGGCAGCGCACGCAGCGTCTTCATCGCCGCCTCGGGCAGCTCCCGCTGAGCGGCCAGGTCGGCCTTGAGCGCCGCGAGCTCACTCTTGTTCGGCAGCTTGCCGTTCCACAGGAGATAGGCAACCTCTTCAAAGGTGGCTTTCCCGGCCAGCTCACCAATCTCATACCCGCTATAGACCAGACGGCCCTCATTGCCAAACACATGGCTAATCGCGGTCTTCGCCGCGACGATGCCCTCGAGTCCCTTTTCCGCGGGACCTAGCTCCTGTGCTGCGATCATGGTGTTCTGTTTCCTTGCTCATCGCCGCCACGTGAGGACGTCGGCGCGGCGCCTTGGCCCACGGCACGACGGAGTCCGGGGCACCCACTACAAGTATTCATTGATTTATATTGATTTGTCAATATGCAGCCAGCAACACCCTCACACGCGCTCGTGGTGCCCCCTCAGGCGTGCGCTCGCTTTCTCGCGCCAGGTTGCCCCTGATGACGTTGCTTTGCCCACTGTGGAACGTATATGCTATGTTGTCATCACGAGTGACAGCACGGATTGTCACCCGAGGAGAGCACAGGAGACCCCAGTTATGACAGCGCAGTTTGACGCCGACGCGACGCGACGCCGTGTCGAGAGCGCCTTTTACCCCACGTCCCAGAGTGTCATCGTTCCCGCCGTCACCGAAAAGACGTCGTACGGCATCGAGCGCTCTGATATCTATTCGCGGCTGCTCAAGGAGCGCATCATCTTCATCGGCACGCCCATCGACGACACGGTGGCCAATCTCACCATCGCTCAGCTCTTGTTCCTGCAGAGTGAGGATTCCAGCAAGGACATCGCCATCTATCTGAATACCCCAGGTGGCAGCGTGTATGGCGGGCTGGCGATCTACGACACCATGCAGCACATGCGCTGTGACGTGGCAACCTTCTGCACGGGCATGGCGATGAGCATGGGCGCCATTCTCCTCTGCGGCGGCACCAAGGGCAAGCGCTTCGCCCTGCCACACTCGACCGTGCTGATCCACCAGCCGTGGAGTCAGGGCGGCGGCGGTGGCCAGGCCACCGACATCGAGATCGCCGCCAAGGAGATCCTGCGGCAGCGCGACGAGCTCTATGCCATCATCGCCAAGCACACGAACCAGCCTCTCGACCGCATCAAGAAGGACGCCGACCGCGACTTCTTCATGTCGGCTGAGGACGCTCATGAGTATGGTATCGTGGATGAGGTGCTGTCCTCGGCGAAGTAGCTTGCCGATCGCATGCGCACCAGGTCCCGTGGAGGCATCGGCTCTCCGCGGGGCCTGTGCCTATCCAGGGGGAGCGTCTCGCCGATGGATTCGCCACGCGCCAGCCTCCTCGGCACGCTCTTCGAGATGCTCTATCGCAACCGCACACTCTATCGCCTGGCCAGCACCATCCCCTTCGCCGGGCAATGGCGCACGTGGCAGCGGCTGGCCATCCCTCAGCTGGCAGGTCACGACGTGTTGGAGGTCGGCTGTGGCCTTGGCGACCTGCTGGCCGATATGGCGCAGGCCGGCTATCACTGCACCGGTGTGGATCGCTCGCCACAGATGGTGGCCGCCACGCGCGATACACTGCGTCACCGAGAGATTAGCCCAGCCGCAGGCCAGGCACTGCAGGGTGACGTCCGCGCGCTGCCCTTCCCCGCCGCCAGCTTTGATAGCGTGGTGAGCACCTTCCCCACGAGCTACGTCACCGAAGAGGCTGCTCTGCGCGAGGTGGGGCGGGTGCTGCGGCCGGGCGGGCGCTATATCATCGTTCTGAATGCCGAGCTGCTGTCCGATAGCCCACTGCTGGCGCCACTGGTGGGCTTCGCCGCGCTCGTCTATGGCCGCCAGCGGACACCCATGTGCTCGGCCGGCGCTGGGTCGCTGCGCGGCATCCCCTGGGAGGCCGGGGCGCTCTCGCCACACGCCACGTGCGTCACCGGGCCCCACTGGCGGGCCTACGTCGTGATCGGCGAGAAAGATGATCGGTTAACGTGAATTCGGGATAAGAGCGGCTGGCGGCTCCTCGAGCCTACGGCCCCTCCATTCGCAAGGGGGAGACCTCGCCAGCCCAAAGGGTGTAGGGGTTGACAACCCATAGGGCTTGCTCCTCGCCGCACTCGCGCATCCTCAACCTGCATGGGGCCGGGTCGCACTCGATATAACGAGCAAGCCACCCACGATGGCTGTGAGCAGGCCAATGAGGGTGAGGCCCGCCCCAGCCTGTAGTGAGACTATATGGATGGGCTGGCTACCGATGAAGGGGACTTGTGAGACCACTGACCAAGAGCCTAGCATCGCAGCGAGTGCCAGCACCGCGAGCGCGACGGTGGCCACCCCATGCCATCGGGAGAGATATCGCACCGAGGTCCATGCTCCGATGGTGAGGAGAAAGAGGGTGAGAAGGATC
>DASWAC010000578.1:0-1918 GCA_036391335.1 Ktedonobacterales bacterium | reverse complement strand
TTCAGCTCACCACGCGCGAGTTCTACGAGGATATCAAGGCGCACCTCTCACCGACCGGTGTGGTCACAGTGAAGTCGGGTCATGTCTGCAGTGACTTTGGTCTCGTGAATGGCCTGGTCAACACGCTAAGTCAGGTCTTCAAGAACGTCTATGTCTATAACTTGGACTCCATAGACACCGCCATCGTGGCCACGAACAGCCCCACGACACTCGAGGACTATAAGGCGAACCTCGCCAGCGTGGACCCCACCTCATTGGTGGGCCAAATCGCGCCGGATGCCCTGCGCGTGGTACAAAGGGGTGTGCCACAACCCGGTGGCCTTGTCTTCACCGATGACCATGCGCCAGTGGAGCAGCTCACCGATCATCTCCTCTTCTCGTATCTCTCGTGCGGTAGCCATTAGCATTCTCGGAAGAAACAGGTACACGATGACCGTGCTCGCGGTGGTGGGCGCCCAGTGGGGCGATGAAGGCAAGGGCAAGTTTGTTGACGAGCTCTCTGACCGCGCCGACTTTGTGGTGCGCTATCAGGGCGGGGCCAACGCGGGGCATCGTGTGGTGAATGGCGACGATGTCTTCGCCTTCCACCTGTTGCCCGCTGGCATCCTGCATCCGCACACCACGTGCGTGATCGGGAATGGTGTGGTCGTGGACCCCGGCGCTCTGGTGAAAGAGCTTCGCGAGATCGAGCGCACCGGGAAACCCCTCGGCCGCCTGCTGATCAGTGAGCGTGCCCATGTCGTCATGCCCTATCATCGCGAGCTGGATCGCCTCGAAGAGGAGAGCCGGGGGGAGGAAAAGATCGGCACGGTGTTGCGCGGCATCGGCCCAGCTTATGTAGACCGCGTGGCGCGTGTGGGCATCCGCATGACGGACATGCTCGACGTGGATGACTTCCGTGCGAAGCTGGCGCAGGTGCTGGCCCAGAAGAACCGCATGATCACCTCCATCTATGGCGGCCACGCGATGTCTCTCGAAGAGATGCACACGGAATATGTCGGCTATGTGCAGCAGCTGCGCCAGTATGTGGCCGACACCACGACCGTGCTGCAACAGGCCTGGACTGACGGCAAGCGCATCGTGCTGGAGGGCGCTCAGGGTGCGCTGCTCGACGTGGACTTCGGCACCTTCCCCTTCGTGACTTCGTCGAATACCGTGGTGGGGAACGCGTCGGCAGGCACTGGCCTGCCATTGCGCGCCATCGAACATGCGATGGGGGTCTATAAAGCCTACATCACTCGCGTCGGCAGTGGCCCCATGCCAACTGAGCTCAGCGACAACACTGGGGATGCGCTGCGCGCGAAAGGCGCGGAGTTTGGCACCACCACAGGGCGGGCGCGGCGCTGCGGCTGGTTCGATGCGGTGGCGGGTCGCTATGTCGCCCGGCTCAACGGCTTCGATTCGATCGCCATCACCAAGCTGGACGTGCTCGACGAGATGGAGACGATTCGCATCTGCACAGGCTATCGCCTCCGCGGCGAGACCATCGGCTCTCCGCCAGCCAATCTCTCCGAGCTCGCGGCGTGTCAGCCCATCTATGAGGACTGGCCTGGCTGGAAGACCAGCACCCGCGCCGTCCGCACCTGGGATGCACTACCCGACGCCGCGCAGCGGTACCTCCTTCGCATCGAAGAGCTGCTCGAAGTGCCCATTGCGCTGGTCTCCGTGGGGCCGGGTCGCGGCGAGACGCTCGCGGTGCGCGACCTCCCACTCTAGCTTCCAGGCTGGTGGGCTGAAGTCGCGACCGCATTTCCCGCCACGTCGTGGGCGACCGCTATTACCTCGGCAGCAACATGTCGGCGCCCCCGGCCAGCACGATGGTCAGCGCCAGCAACGCGAGCGACGCGACGAGCCCGAGCGGCGACCAGCGGGCATGCCGCGCCTCATCGAGCCGAGTCTTGTAATATTGGTCGAGCAC
>DASWAC010000577.1:0-2837 GCA_036391335.1 Ktedonobacterales bacterium | reverse complement strand
AGTCCTATCGCCCAGTCATCAACGCGATCAAGCAGCAGCTCGCGGCCCGGGCCCAACAGACAACGGGCTGAACCGCCACGGGGCCCCAGTGCTCTGCCGATGCCCTCGTCGTCGAGGGGGGGTATGGGTGTACACTGCAGTGGCTGGGTCCTCGATCTGGGTCCTCGGCGCCGGCAGGTGCAGCGAGCAAGCCAGGGACACACGCTGGTGGTAGCACACGCCGGGACATGAGGGATATGAGGCAAGCGAACGAGGCCGCAAGATGTCGCAGCATGTCGCAGATCGCAGACGACGACTACTCCGAAATGCACCAGTATGGCGCCAGGAGGCACGCAGCACACGGCGATACACCTCGTGTCCCGGGTGCTCGGCGTGCACGGCGATTCGCTCGGCATTAAACATGGGTCCTGCGAGTCGCTCCGGGTGGGACCGTGGCGCCAGTTGGGCTCGTGATAAGCGCGATGGGCGATTGGCCCGCCCTTTCAGCCCGCCAGCGCGATGCGATCGCTGCTGGCCTGGCCGCTCAATACACAAATACACAGCTGTGCGAGGCGTGGCTTATTGCGGGTATACTGTCGCCGCCACACCAGCCCACTGCTCACTGCCCACCCACGGAGGGAACTCCTGTGAACCACGATCCTGCACCTTCTAGCTCCTCACCGTCTGCTGGCGGTGAAGCCGCCTTGCGCGAGTTGGCGCTGCGCCTGCTGCGCTCGCCCGCGCCTGGTGCGCCGCCCCCGCACGAGACACAGCTGCTTCCCGGCGAACTCCCGCCTAATCTCCTTACCGAGCTGCCTCTCCCGCCAGGGACCCGTGTCGTCGGCAGCCTCGTGAGCGTGCCCATGCAGATCGTCCTCGATGTTCCTTTGCCGCCTCCCTCCGTCCTCACCTTTTACCGTGAGCAACTGCCTTTGCTCGGCTGGAGCGAACTGGAGCCAATGGGTCGACGGCCGGGTGGGTTCGTGGACCAACAGCTGGCGCGCACGCAGATGGTCCAATTCACCCGTGAGGCGACACTGCTGTTCGTCAGTGCCAGCCCGAGCGATGACCGACCGACCGACGTCGGTATCCTCTTCCGGCCGCAGATGCTGGTTGGGGACTTTGCGGTTGGCCCCAAACGCTACGAACATCGCAGCATCGACGAGCTTATCCCACCGCTATATCCACCGCCCACTCCCGCCAAGAGCATACGGGGGGTGGAGGGACCTCCCAGGATTGGAGCTCTGCGGTGGCACTGGAGACTGACCTCGACCTCGCGGCCATTGTGGCCCACTACGAACAGCAGCTCACCGATGGCGCCTGGATGCGGCGCGGCGGCGAGACCTGCGATAGGACCGCGAGCAGTGTGTGGGCGGTACGTGATCCCGACGGTGACAGGTGGCGCGGCCTCCTCGTAGCCGCGAAGTGGGACGACACGCCTGAGGCGCCGCACTCCTACCACTTGGCGGTGTATGTGCACTGGCTGGGCCACGGTAGCGATGCCTCGCACCATGCTACCTAACGTCAGTTCGGGTTAAGAGGCGGGCTCCAGCCGGAAACGTTGGTCGAGTGAGCGGGTGGATCTTCTTCGGTTCGTGGCAGGAGGCAGTCAAGCCGCAGACGGAGTTGACGAGGAAGTTGTGTGGTGGCTCAGCAACGCGAGGAGCGCCACAGCGCCGACGACCATATTGAGATACCCCACCGCGAAGACCATTCGCACAGGGAGATCGTGGTGCTGCAAATGCCACAGCAGCCCATAGCCGTGGACCAACAGCCCATACGTACCGGCGACATAGAACCCAACCATTGCCAGCAGATACGTGAGCAGCAGGAGGCGGCCCATCCACCAGCCGCGCCGTGTGCCCACATAGCCCGCCAGGAACCAGACCAGGGTCAGGCCCAGCAGCACAGTGCCAGGCATGGCCGGGGGCTGGGGATAATGAAGGTCCAGATAGTAGACGATCTGCGCGAGATAGTTTGCCAGCACCATCACCAGCAAGACGCGCGACCAGGGAATCGCAGGCTCAGTGACCATCTCACGACCTCCATCTTAGCGCAGGATGTATACGCACTACTCTCATTCTGCTATGGTACCGCCTGGATGTCATCAAGCAGTCGCTCCTGCGGAGCAGGCAGCGCCCCCTCCGCAACACGACCACCACGACCTATTACTACGCCGGTTCGAATCACATCGCCGAAGCGGTCAACGGGGTGGTCAGCTACCTGGCCAACGAGACGCTGGGCAGCCTCAGTCTGGCGCTCTCGGCCAGCGGCACCATCCAGGCGAGCCAGCTGTTTGACCCCTATGGCAACGTCCGCTACACCAACGGCACGCTGCCAGGCAGCCATGGCTTCACCGGCCAGCACAGCGATAGCGCCACCGGGCTGGACCACTATAGCGCCCGCTACTATGATCCGACGGCGGGGCAGTTCACCAGCACCGACACCGTCCTGCCGGGCAGTAGCTTCTCGCTGTGGGGGCTCAGCCGCTACGCCTGGGTGGCGGGCAACCCCGAGACGCATGGCGATCCAAGCGGACACTGCTGGCCGGTATGCACCATCCTCATCGGGGCGGTGATCGGCGGGGGCCAGTGCGTGCGCTGTGCCACCGAGACCTTCCGGCAGTCCGGAGCAGACACCCACATGAGCCACAAACTCCCGACGACGTACGCCACCGCCGGGCTTCCCGTGCCGGCGCTCTCCCTGCGTGCGGGCCTCGCGGCAGGGCCAGATCACCCCCCTCTATACGATGGTGGACGATGGTGGCGGAAACGATGCGGACCGTATTGCCCGCTGCGGAACAACTGGGCGTCGCGACTGCGGAGGAGATTGCCATGGAGACGCTGGCGCAGCGCCTC
>DASWAC010000576.1:0-1549 GCA_036391335.1 Ktedonobacterales bacterium | reverse complement strand
CCGAGTGGACTCGAACCACCACGCCCTTTCGGGCACAGGCCCTCAACCTGCCGCGTATACCATTCCGCCACGGAGGCAAACAATGCGAGATCTCGCCCGCAGCACGTAGTATATCTCTGCGGGCCTCGCCATGTCAAACGGGGTCCCAGCCGCGCACCGATCTCAGCAACCCACCGCAGGAGTCCACCGCCATGCTCCGCTTCCTTACTGCCGGGGAATCCCATGGACCCGGCCTGCTCGCCATCGTCGAGGGGCTTCCCGCCGGGCTGCCCGTCTCGGTACCCGCACTGGACGCCGAGCTGCGGCGGCGGCAGTGGGGCTATGGTCGCGGCGGTCGCATGAAGATCGAGCATGATCAGGTCGAGGTGCTTTCCGGCGTGCGCTTTGGGCATACCTTTGGCGCGCCAGTCACTCTGCGCATCGCGAACCGCGACTGGGCCAACTGGCAGGAGCGCATGAGCGTCGAGCCGCCATCGAGCGCCCCGGAGCCGGTCACCAGAGTGCGGCCAGGGCATGCGGACCTCACGGGCGCGCTGAAATATGCTTTGCCGGATGTGCGCGAGGTAATCGAGCGGGCCAGCTCGCGCGAGACAGCGGCACGGACCGCTGTGGGCGCCCTGTGCCGCCAGCTGCTCACTACTTTTGGCATGGTGATCCACAGTCACGTCATCGCCATCGGTGGAGTGGGCTATCCAGACGACGCCCGGCCAGCTGCCGAGCATGCCGATGCCGCTTTCTGGGAGCGCGTGGCCGCGTCGGAGGTTCGCTGTGGCGAGCCGGCCGTGGCTCAGGCGATGGTCGAGCGCATCCTTGCGGCCAAACGTAATGCGGAAACCTTGGGCGGCGTCTTCGAGGTGATCGCCACAGGCGTGCCCATCGGCCTGGGCAGCTATAGCCAGTGGGACAAGCGCCTCAGCGCACGCATCGCCGCGGCGCTGATGAGCATTCCATCAGCAAAGGGAGTCGAGCTCGGCGCCGGCTTCGCCTCGGCGGCGCTGCCCGGGTCGCAGGTGCACGATATCGTCCGGCACGATCCCGCCCAGGGCTGGCACCACCTGACGAATCGCGCGGGCGGCATCGAGGGCGGCATCAGCAATGGCGAGGGCATCGTCGCTCGCGTCGCCGTGAAGCCGATTCCCACCCTGGCGCACCCCCTGCCCGCCGTGGATGTGGTGACTGGCGAGAATGTCGACGAGTCACGCTATGAGCGCAGCGACGTGTGTGTCGTGCCGGCGGCGGGCGTGGTGGGCGAGGCGATGCTGGCCATCGCGCTCGCGGAGGCATGGATCGAGAAGTTTGGTGGCGATAGCCTGACCGAGATGCGGCGCAATGTCGAGGGCTACCTGGCCAGCCTGCGCCGCGATGCCTAAGCACCCAGGCCAGTGCGGAATCCCTTTCGCCACGAGGCGTACCTTGGCTCCCAGAGCAACTCTCGCTTTGCCTTCATGTTCGAGGCGCCGCGAATCTCGGTCATCATGGAGACACCTACCTCGCCTACGATCAAGCGACCAAGCCACGCCGGAATGTGCAGCGGAGGCCTTGCGCCAAC
>DASWAC010000575.1:0-1688 GCA_036391335.1 Ktedonobacterales bacterium | reverse complement strand
CTGTGAGCAGAGCGATGAGACCACGCCAAGGCCACGCCAAGGCCACGCACGTGTGGCAGCCCAGGCGCCAGTGGGAAGGGAAAGGGCACGACCATGATGCATCCGATGCTCACAGCCGACATGGCGAAGGCGTACCGGGAGCAGCTGCTGCGTGAGGCGCGTCGCGAGCAACTGGCCGCAGCAGTACTTGCGCGCGATCCACGCCAGGATGCGGACCGCCCGCGGTCGGTGACACGGGTGGTCGCCTTGGCGCATGCGTGCCTGCGCCTGCACGGCGAGGCGGTGCCAGCCGAGAGGCGTTCGTGACACCCGCGTGCATAGAGTGAGGGCATTTCCCGGCGCATCGGAGCAGGCTCTCTCGGGTGCAAGCGAGCGCCCGCGTGGCAGCGCGGATGAGGTCAGGCCGTCCCGCTCGCTGAGCGGCGAGGCCAGTCACGACGACGGCCCATGTCGACGCTGTTGCTGCGCTCAGCGCATCCGTCGCGATTGTCATGAGACGAGGACGTTTCAGCTCTCCACGCCCTCCCAGACGTGGGCCAGGACCAGGCGCGGCGAGCGAAGCAGGTCCAGGCGTCCTGCTTGTCAGGCAGCCAGAGCGATAACCCACACGGCGGCATAGGTGAGCGCGACCCGCGTCTCGACCGCCTGCCCCACCTCCTCTGGCGGGGCGCGTGCGACTATCATGGTTGCCCCCATGAGCCGCACCTCACCATTCCCGACCAGACGGCCTGACAAGATCCCGCAGAGCTGGTGGGGGAGGACCACCTCAACCCGCAGGGGAATTCGGCGGTTCTGCTTCTGGTCGGGAAAGGAGGCGCTCCAACTCTCGCACGTGCACCTGATAGGCGGTGCGGTCAAAGAGGACCATGGTCACCTGCTTCAGGCTCGTGGGGTGGGTGAGGTGCGCGAGTATGGTCCGCAACGCAATGGTCGCGGCCTCGTTGAGGGGATAGCCAAAGGCGCCGGTGCTCAGCGAGGGGAAGGCGATACTCGCCAGTTGATATTGCTCGGCTAGGTCGAGGCAGGTCTGGTAGGCACTGCGCAACAGGTCTGCCGGGAGCTCGTGGTAACCGTAGGCCGGGCCAACGGCGTGGAGGATGTACTGGGCGGCGAGGTTCCCCGCCGTGGTCACCACCGCGCTCCCGGGACGGCAAGCGCCGAGCGTGCGACACTCCTCCAGAATACGCGGTCCACCGGCCTCGTGGATCGCCCCGTCCACGCCCCCTCCACCCACCAGCGCCTCGTTCGCTGCGTTCACGATGGCGTCGGCGTGCATCTCAACGATGTTCCCTTGGATCAGCGTCAGGGTGCTGCCCCTGACGCGAATACGGTGCGGCATCGCGCCCTCATTGCATGTGCTCTAGATGATCCAGGCTCACTCTCACCAACCGCCCGCGGAAGTCGAGGGGTCCCAGCCGGGGTCTGGCGTTCCCGTGGACAAAGCGAGCAATAACGTCGAAACGCGTGGCCAACAATCTCTGAATGTCTCCTTGTCACCGAGTATCGCACATTCCCGACAAGGCTGTTTGATCATGCACTAGGAAGCAGGATGTCTCGAATTGTCCGGTTCGCCTGTCTGCCATAGTTATACCGATAGCGATTCGCGCCGATGCACATGCAGTAGTAGAGCAGTTGCGCCTTCGACATCGAAGTGAGGGGCGCGAGACGGGCCACGTGAAAGGCGGTGT
>DASWAC010000574.1:0-15684 GCA_036391335.1 Ktedonobacterales bacterium | reverse complement strand
GGCGCGCGACACGGTGGCGGTGGACGGGCGGAGCTTCGACCGCGCATTCTTTCACGTGGCGACCTCTGCCACGCCTGAGCACTGGCAGCACGCTGTGACGGGCAAGGGCGAGGATGAAGGCATGCGCTTCGACTACTTCTGGCTGCCCCGCGACGATTGGGGCCGGGTGCATCCCTATTTCAGCGCGCACCTGCCACTGCTGGCCGGAGAAGACCTGCCCACCTGAGTGGGTCCGGCCGGCGTTCTCAGGGATAGAGCGGACTACGCCTCTCGCGTCACCCTGCCCGTGGCGGCGGATCGCGAGTCGGGATGTGGCGCTGGTGGCGCGACGAGCCAGCGCAGCGCACGGCTGCGGGCCGGCTTGGGTGGCACATGGCCGCCAGGGCGGGTGGCCGGCGCACCGGCTGCGGGCGTCCCCGTCGTCGCCTCGATCACATCGAAGAGCGTATTCACGCTCTGGGCGACTCCCTCGACCATGAGATAGCCGGAGGGCTTCACCGCGTCGCCCACGAGGTAGAGTCCCGCCAGCGGCAGCGTCTGGGGCAAGTCTTCACCCTGACGGGCCCGGTTGACCGGCCATTCACCGCGATACTGGCTCATGGTGAGGATGTTGATAGAGGTGCCGAAGGCGTCGCCAAAGAGGTAGCGCAGATCGGCGCGAGCAGCCTCGCGCTCGGCGTTCACATCATCGCTGCGCATGAGCTGATGGGTGATGAGCAGATGCTTCCCCGCCGGGGCCAGCCGTGGATCAGCGTTCGTCACCTGCACGATGCCGGCGATGCGGTCGGTGTCGAGGCAGAACATGATGCCCTTGTGCGGGATGATCGAGTGGTCACTCAGCAGGTGCACCTTTAGGCCAGATGCCTCCTTGCGCGGTGCGGCGGCAGGCGTGGCGGCGTGGGCGGAAGGCAGGCATGCGAGCGAGCGAGTCACCTCTGGCGCGATATTGCTGATGATGAGCGGCGCAGTGACGTGTGATTCCTCGCCGGTGATCTGGTCGCGCACCTGCACGCCAGTGACGCGCTGGCCGTCATGGGCGATGGCGCGCACATCCTGCCGCAGGCGAATCTCGCCGCCGCCCGCGGCCACCCGGCGCTCCAGCTCGCCGGTGATCGCCGCACAGCCGCCATCCACTATGCCCGGTGGGCCATAGCGCAGCAGGTTGCGGCCGGTCTCGATGAGCTCGGGATAGCTGACGTCGGGTAGGTCCACGCTCAGCGCGAAGTGCGTCACTCGCTGGAAGAAGCGCCAGGCCGTGGGTGAGGTGTCGGGATTGATGCGGCGGCTCAGCCAGTCAGCGGCCGAGAGGTGGCTATCTGCCGGGGTGGGCTTGCCAAACGCGATCTCCAGCCCGATTCGCGTGACCTGAGCCATCTCGCGGGGGCTCAGCACATGGCGCAGCTGTGGCAGCGAGCGCACACGCACCTGACGGCCGCCACATGGAATGAGCCAAAGACCTCGGAGTCATGGATGCGATGGGGCACACCCAGGCGACGCAGCATGCCCGCCAGCTCGCCATTTGTGCCGAAGGGCAGCATGTGCACCGCGCCGGTGCTGACCTGCGCCCCGTGGAGTGTCTTCGCGGTGAAGCGGCCACCGCAATGGGCCAGGCGCTCGAGCACGAGGACACGCTGACCTCGGCGCTGGAACTGTGCGGCGCTCAGAAGCCCGCCGAGGCCCGCGCCGAGCACGATCACGTCATAGTCTGCCATCCGGAATCCTTTGTGGCGCCGATGGCCGGAGGCTGCCGTGAGCCGCCAGCCTGACTCAGTCGAGCGTCCCTTACACCAGCCGGTCCAGCTTCGCGCGGATGGCCTCCAGCTGGACACGCACCGCCGCCGCATCATCTCCCGCCGTCTGAGCGCGTTGCCGTTGCAGCGCGTCGGCGATCTCGGTCGCATGGTTGGCGAGCTGCATCAGCGAGTCAATTTGCTTGGGGTGCTCCGCCGCCTGCCGCGCGACCTCCGCGAGGGTGTCAGCCTGCGGGTCCTCGCCGGTGGCGGCCGTCGTTGCCGGTGGCGCCGCGAGCAGCGAGCTGATCTCATCGCGCACCTCGGCCAGGGCCTGGCGCCGCTGCTCCGAGAGGCGCTGTTCTTCCCCTAACTTCTTCAGCAGCGAGCTGGCCTGCCCCAGTTGGGCACTGATGGCTTCCAGGTTCGTAGCCGTCTGCTCCAGATCCATATCGTCGTCATCGAGATAGGAAGAGGTGGCCTGGGTGTGGGCGGGCTGCGCCTGCGACAGTGTCTGCGACGGGTCGGCGTGCCATGGTGTGAGCGGCTCTTCATATGGCGTGGCCACGGGACGCGTGTCAGCGGGCGTGTAGGCCGCACCGGTGGCGGCATGGTCGAAGCTGGCGGACGCGACTTGTGTTGATGCCATGGGAGTGGATGTCATCTCGCTCAGCGCGGTCGAGGTTGGCCTGGTGGAGCTTGGGGAGGCGCCGCTGCCCCGGCGTGGGATGATGGCGTCAGGCCCGGCGGGTCGAGCGGAAAAGATCAGCTCATACTCACCGACGGTGACGAGGTCGCCATCGTGCAGGGGGACCGTGACATTGATCTCCTGATCATTCACGATGGTTCCGTTGCTGCTGCCCAGGTCGGTGATGGTGAAGTTCTGCCCGTCCCAGTGGATCTGGGCGTGACGCCGCGAGAGCAGCTGATCGCCGTCGAGCTGGATCTCGCACGCCTGTGATCTGCCGATGATGATGTCGCTGCCGTCCAGGGCATACTCGCGGGCATCCGCGAGCGCGTCGCCATTCTGCGGCCGCACGATGAGCCGCGCCCGTGGCTGCGAGGAATCTCCGTTCACGCCATTTGCTCCGTATCTGCTCGACTCAGTCGGGCCCGACTGGTCGCTGCCGTGAGTCAGGGCGGGCAACGCATGCCCGCAAAAGCGGCAGAAGAGGTCCGTGGAGCGAGCCTCTTGCCCGCAATGATCACAGGTTGTCATGGCCACATCGCCCCTTCATGTCACGCCAGGCCAGGAAGGAAGCCGCATTCGTGAGACGAGAGGGTTTTCACGCGCCAGTATACCACTCACCTCAGATGGCTTCTACGTCCCACTACGATTCGCATTGCATAGGGGTGCCCTCTGGCCACGATGACGCGCTAGGATCGCCGCGCGCTCTTGCCGCCGTGTGAAGGCGCGCGCCGTCCCTTGCCCCGCTCTTCCTCGTCCCCTTCGTCACGAGCGCGCTTGCGAAACTGCAGGCGGATGACAGTGCCTTCGAAGCTGAAGATGTGCCGCAGCGCATTTTCCAGATAGCGCTCATACGAAAAGTGGATCAGCTCAGGATCATTCACGAAGAAGACGAAGGTCGGTGGGTTGATCTCTGCCTGGGTGGCGTAGTAGATGCGCAGCGGGCGGCCCTGCACGGCGGCGGGATGGTGCCGCTGTACGGCGTCGCGCACGATCTCGTTGAGCTGTGGCGTCGCGACACGAATCTGCCGTGTCTCGTAGATGCGCATGGCATGGTCGAGCACCTGGGTCACGTGATAGCGGGTCTTGGCGGCGGTGAAGACCACGGGTGCGTAGGGCATGAACTTGAATCGCTCACGCACCAGCTTCAGATATTCCTGCGCGTCGGCCTGCTCTTCCTCTTTGGGCCCCTTGGGCGCTGGCCGCTCGACGGCGAGCTCGGCAGCCATAGCCTCCCGATGGGCCCGCAGCCGCTCGCGCACGATATCCCACTTGTTGATCACGATGACGATGCCCTTGGCTGCCTCGTGGATGTAACCCGCGATGTGGGTGTCTTGCGCGGTGATCCCCTCGACACCATCAATGAGCAGCACAGCCACGTCGCAGCGATCGATCGCGCGATTCGATCGCAGCACGCTATACTTCTCGACACCCGGCCCCACACGCCCCCGCTTGCGGATTCCCGCCGTGTCGATCAGCACCATCTGCTGATGCTGATGCTCGACGATGGTGTCTATGGTGTCGCGGGTCGTGCCGGGGATCTCGCTCACGATGACGCGATCTTGCCCGAGGATGCCGTTGACTAGCGATGACTTGCCGACGTTTGGCCGCCCGACGATGGCAATCTTGGGCAGGCCCGCCAGCGCGTCTTCCAGGGCCTCGGCCTCTGCGGCGGGCGGCAGCACCTCGGTGATGGCGTCGAGCAGGTCGCCCGTGCCCGTGCCGGAGATCGCCGAGACGGTGATGGGCTCGCTCAGGCCCAGCGAATAGAACTCGACGGCATCTTGCCGCCGGCCGGGGTTATCTGCCTTATTGGCCGCGAGGATGAGTGGCTTCCCTGAGCGGCGCAGCATCTCGGCGACCTCACTATCGGCCTCGGTGATGCCGTCCACGGTGTCCACCACCAGCACGATGGCGTCGGCTTCCTCGATCGCCAGCTGGGCCTGCGCCGCAATGCGCGCGGTGATGTCATCGCGCTCGCCGAGCTCCAGACCGCCAGTGTCAATGAGGGTGAAGACACGGCCATTCCACTCGGCGTCGGCATAGAGCCGGTCGCGCGTTGTGCCGGGGAGGTTCTCGACGATGGCGATGCGCTCGCCCACGATCTTATTGAAGAGAGTTGACTTGCCGACGTTCGGCCGGCCGACGATAGCGACGAGAGGTTTCATCTGGGGCAATCCATGCTCACGGTGTGCTGACACCATCCAATTCCGGCGCGCACGCGCAGGCACTGCCCGCCATTGTACCACGCCCACGAAGCGCCATGGTGAAAGCTGGCAAGCGGGCGGAGAGGTGCTAGGTGCTTTTTCGGCCTGGCTCAGCGCGCGCGACGGCATGTTCCATCTCCTTGCCCATGGGCCTGTGCTCCGTTTGGGTGAGATGAGGGCGGCCCACACAGACGCCACAGAGGGCGTATGCTATCCCCTGCGAACTCTTCCGGCAAACGGCGTGCGCACCAGCGGCGGCATCGTTATGATGTGCGCGCGGTGGTGAGGTCACGATGAGCTGCCCATGCTCGTGTCCTCCAATTCCTGGCCGCGCTCTGCTACACTCTATGCACGCCGGTCGGGGCTGCGATGTCGTCGACACGAGCAGAGGTGACCGCCTCGCGGGACGGTGCGTCAGAGAGTGAAGAGCGGCCAGCACGCCTGGCTTCCTCGCAGCGGGCCATATCCCCACTCTTTCTGAGGGCACCTATCCCAATGATGCTTGCGATTCCACTCTGCTGGCTGCTTCTTTGGTTTGGCTATATCGTCGCCATCAACGTGCTCGAAGCGCGCAGCCCCGAGCCTGTCGCCTGATCAGCTCACGAGCCGGCGTTGCCTCATCGTGTTGGGGCAGTCGCTGGCTCGCGTCTTGTTCGAGAGGAGCACGCTCGATGCGCCCGCTGATTGGAATTCCCTGCTATTCGATGCTGCATCAGGGCTCCTCGCGACCCATGTATGGCCTGGGGAAGGCCTATGTGCACGCGCTCGAGCAGGCTGGCGCCATGCCGGTGCTGATTCCGCCTCTCGTCGAGGGGGATGACCCACGTGATCTGCTCGCCCGGCTCGATGGGCTCCTGCTCTCGGGCGGCAACGATGTGGATCCTGCACTCTATGGGGAGGAATCCCTCTCACCCACCGTCACCGTCGAGCGCGAGCGTGACGACCTCGAGATTCCTCTGGCGCGCTTCGCCGTGGAGCGCGAGATGCCTGTCTTCGGCATCTGCCGGGGCATGCAGCTGCTCAATGTCGCGCTGGGCGGCACGCTCTATCAAGACATCGCAACGCAGCGCCCCGATGCGCTCCAGCACGATCACCACAGCTATGAGGGACCACGCGACGCGCGCGCCCACAGCATCCACGTGGCCAGTGGCAGCCGGCTCGCCAAGATCGTCGGGCCTACGACACAGGTGAATAGCTTCCACCATCAGGCTCTCAAGGACCTCGCGCCGGGTCTGCTCTCTGCCGCGGTAGCGGAAGATGGCCTCCTCGAAGCGGTCGAGCTGCCCAATCATCCATTCGCGCTGGCCGTGCAGTACCATCCTGAGGAGCTGGTGGCGAGTGACCCCGGCTCGCGAGCGCTCTTCGCCGCATTCGTGGCGGCGTGCGCTGCCGGTCGTCACGCTGTGGCGAGTTAGTGCGTGTGCTGCCAATGGCAGGAGGGATCCCCTAGTGAGCGTCTTGCCGCGTGTTGTCGCCATCACCTCCGCTGATCCCGAGTTCGTCTTCGCGCAAGAAGACCTCATTCCCGTCGCGCAGGAGCGCATCCTCGGGCCGGCATGGCAGGGCGAGGCTGACAACGCGGGGCGAGCCAGTCGCATCGAGCGGCTCTTCCGCGCGACCCGGGTGCGCAGCCGCCGTAGTGTCGTGGATCTTCCTGCCTATTACAGCGTGTTGCGCTCCACTGGCGACCGCATGGCCACCTACGCCGCAACAGCACTCCCCCTGGCGAGCAATGCGGTCAGCGCATGCATCGAGGCGGCAGGCGTGGCCTATGACGCCGAGCGCATCAGTGATGTCACCGTGGTGTCGTGCACGGGTTATCAGGCGCCGGGACTCGATATCCTGCTGGCGCGCGACCTGGGCATGCGTGGCGACGTGCGACGGGTCGTCATCGGGCACATGGGCTGCTATGGCGCGCTGGTCGGCCTGCGGCAGGCGTATGATGCGCTGCGGTCGCACCCCGATGGCGCGGTGCTGCTCGTCTCGGTCGAGCTCTGCGGGCTCCATTTCGCGCCCTCGGACGATGCCGAGGTCATTACCTCATTTGCTCTCTTTGGCGACGGCTGCGTGGCCACCCTGCTGGCGAATGAGCCCGCAGCGGCCGGCCCCGCGCTGGTGGATACGCTTTGTGTCGCGGACTACGCTTCGGCTGACCAGATGAGCTGGACGGTGACCGATGCGGGGTTCGCGATGGGCCTCTCGCCGCGCGTGCCTGTGACCCTGCGGCGGCAGGTGCGCGCGGTGGTCACCCGCCTGCTCGACCGGCATGGGCTGGCCACGGGCGATGTGGCCCACTGGCTGGTGCACCCTGGCGGTCCCAGCATTCTGGATGCCGTGGCCGGGCGGCTGGGCCTCAGCGACGAGCAGATGGCGCTCTCATGGGAGGTGCTTGCCGAACGGGGGAACTGCTCGTCCACGACGGTGCTGCTCATGCTAGAAAAGCTGCTGAGCGAGCGCCGGCCAGAGCGCGGCGAGTGGGGCGTGATGATGGCCTTCGGGCCGGGCCTTACCCTCGAGACGGCGCTGTTGCGGTTCTAGATATGCCGCTCAGTCGGGGGTATGATGTCATCAGCCGGGAAGGCGCACGATGTGAAAACTCCCAGCGAATTCACACGCTCTCTCAGGAAATCGCGTCTATCATGATGCTGATGGGCAGGCATCGCATACTCGCTATCTGACACGCAAAGCAGGAGAAGGAATGGACGACAACATGACGCCGGCGCCGCTGCTGCCGCGCGGGAATCGGGCGCCACGTTGGCTGCTCATTGGCGGCGCAACGGTGGCCTCAGTGGCTATTCTAGGGTTTGGGGTGCTGCTCGGCTCTACGATCATCCCCGCGTTTGCCGCCAGCCACCAGGGTGCTGTGCGCACGCAGCGCTCATTTGGCCAGGGTCCGCAGATGGGCGATCATGGGCCAGGCGCGAAGGGCTTCGGCCGCTCGCTCAGCGTGACCAGTGTCACGGCCAGCACCATCGTGGCCAAAGATGGCCATGGGAATAGCGTGACCATCACGACGAGCGCCAGCACGACCTACACCCGCGCGGGCAAGACCATTGATCGCAGCGCCATCACCGCTGGGACGAATATCAGCGCGCGCGGCACCCGCAACAGCGACGGCAGCATCACGGCCACCGCGGTCGAGATCGTGCTGCCGGGCTATCACGGCACTGTGACGGCCGTCAATGGCGGCGATATCACCGTGCATGATGCGCGCGCCAACACGACGCATATCATTCACACCGACGCTGCGACGACCTTCATGCGCGCCGGCGCCACATCGAGCCTGAGCGCCATCACCACCGGGACCCAAATCTCGGCCATTGGAACGCTCAATAGTGATAACAGCCTGAAGGCCGAGGCGGTGAGCATCCAGTTGCCGCATGTCGGTGGGCAGATCACGAAGATCAGCGGCAATGACATCACTGTGCAGCAGCGTGGTGGCACCCAGGTCATCCACGTCAGTGGGTCAACGACCTATACCTCCATCACGGTGACGTCATCTGGCCCGACGAAGAGCACGGCCAGCCTGAGTGACCTCAAGGTCGGCGGCTTCATCCTCGCGGAAGGCACGAAGAACAGCGACGGCACTCTGAACGCCGAGGCAGTGACCTTGCTGCCCGCGGGCGGCCTTGGCCACGGCAAATGGGGTCCGCCGGGCGTGGCCCATTAGGCAAGACCGCTTCGCACGGCATCGCGCCGGCGCTCCCCGCTGCTCATCCCCCCGAGCAGGCTGAGTGCCCGGCGCGTTGCGGTCATTGGCTGGGCAGCGGCGCGGTGGGTGACAGGGCTGGAGTCAGTGCGGCCCGGCGGGTCAGCGTGAAGGGTCGCGGGTCGAAGTGGCGCGTCCGTAGCCAGAAGAGGAATGTGAAGCCCGGCCACAGGGTCGTGTTGCGCCCGTGGGCGTCGAGATACCAGCTGTGACATCCGGTGAGCCAGACCGTGCGTCGCATGCGGCGCTGCACCTCGGCGTTGAAGTCGCGCTGCGCCTCGCGGCGGACCTCGACGCACTCGACGCCCTGCTGGTCCATCTGGCGCAGGCACTCCAGCGTGTAGGTCTGCAGGCACTCGATCATGAAGACTTGCGAGTTGCTGCCCAGGCCGGTATTCGGCCCCGTCAGCAAGAAAAGATTGGGGAACCCCGCGACTGACGCGCCCAGGTAGGCGCTGGGCCCGTCACGCCAGTGGTCGGCCAGTGAGCGCCCGTCGCGCCCCCGCACATCCGCCGCGAACCGGGTGTCGGTGACGTGGAAGCCGGTCCCGCAGATGATGGCATCCACCGGATGCTCCCGCCCAGTGGCCGTCACGACACTGTGCGCGCGCACCTCACGGATCGCCTCGGTGATGACCTCGACGTTGGGCCTGGTGAGCGCGGGATAGAAGTCATCCGAGACGAGTACGCGCTTGCAGCCCATGCGATAGAGCGGAGTCAGCTTGGCGCGCAGGCCGATGTCTCGCACCTGCGACGCGAGATAGCGTCTGGCGAGCGGCTCGGCAGCCCGCAACAGGCGTGGCCAATAGCAGAAGCCCAGCCCCATGAGCTCATGCCGCCAATAGAGCGAGGCGCGCTTCATCCATTGCGTGAGAGGCACTTCTCGATAGCGTGACCGCTGCCGCGCCGGTATCGGATGGTCGCCACGGGGCACGATCCATGCCGGCGTCCGCTGGAAGAGGGTGAGCTGGCTGACCTTTGGCTGGATCTGGGGAACGAATTGGACTGCCGACGCGCCGGTGCCGATGACGGCCACCCGCTTGCCCGTCAGGTCATAGTCGTGGTTCCAGCGGGCCGAGTGAAAGATGACGCCCGCGAAGTCCGCGATGCCTGGAATGGCGGGCAGGGACGGCTCCATGAGAGGTCCCTGGCCCAGGATGAGGATGTCGGCGGTGAGGTCGCCGCGTGAGGTCGCGAGCCGCCACCGTCGCGCGGTGTCATCCCAGGCGGCGGCGCGGAGCGTGGTGTTGAGGCGAAGGTGCGGGGAGATGCCGAAGCGCTCGGCGCACTCGCACAGGTAGGCTTTGATCTCCGGCTGACCGGGATAAGCATGGGTCCAGTCGGGGTTGGGCGCGAACGAGAAGGAGTAGAGGTGCGAGCGAATGTCGCAGGCACAGCCGGGATAGGTATTGACGTTCCAGGTTCCGCCAAGGCTGGCTTCTCGCTCGATCACGAGAAAATCGTCGTAGCCCTGCCGCTTGAGCCGGATCGCCATCCCCAATCCGGCGAAGCCTGCCCCCAGAATCGCCACGCGCACGTGAGGTGCGTTCTCCCCATCGGATGAGCTCTGCTGCTGGTCGCTGTCACTGCCGGGCTTCACGTGTTGGGCCATGAACCACTCTCCCCCAGGAGCAGAGGCATGAGACCACTTGTGCCTGCGCGGAGTATACCATGACGGTGAATGGCGCTCACTTCGCGATGATGTGTCACCGTGTCCGGGGAATCACCGTTCCTGAGCCATCACCGCATCGAGGTCTGCCACGCTAACATACAGATGTGCGTTTAGCCCGGCGCGACTGGCGGCCTCGACATTGCCCGCGCTGTCGTCGAAGAAGATCACCTCGCGTGGCGAGATGCCTGGCAGGGCAGAGAGCACGGCGTCCCAGAAGCCTGGCTCGTGCTTTAGATAGCCATTCTCGCATGAGACGAACATGCCGTCGGTGCGCGCGCCCAAGCCCATGGCCTCGCGGATGTAGGCGGCGCGATAGCGCTCTTGCACTGTGGCGAGATAGCACGGGGTGCCTGCGGTACGGAGCGCGACCACTCGGTCAAGCAGCGGCTCATTGAGCACGTGCTCGTGCCCCAGCCATTCTCCAACGAAGTCATCAACAGTGCTGGGCCAGCCCCATTGGGCCAGATAGGGTGGCAGCTCGGCTCGCAAATCTGCCCACCCACGCACGCACTGAATGAACGGCCCAGTGAAGAAGTCATTAGTGTGCTCAGCAGTGATGCCGTAGTCTCGGGCCAAGCGCACAGACCACGGCTCGCCGATAGCCAGCACGCCATCCACATCGAAGAGCGCCACCTGCATCATCGTGAGGCCTCCTCGGCCCGCACCGGGAGAACAACTCCCATGCTGAGTCTTCCAGCACGGCAGGCTGCATTCACCATTGCCGCGTAGATTGATCGAGGCGCATACTTGATCGTCATAGAGCCAATAGTAGCAGGTAGCTGGGGTTCAGCACAGCAGAGGGCGGCAGGAAGTCGCCCGTCACCGCGACAATGCGGTCAGCCATGCCGGGATGCCGGCGCATCTGTCGCGCGATATGGCTCATCAGCGGGGGGACGGCCACCGCGGACTGGATGATCCGCTCCACGGCGCGCTTCCCCCGGAATGCCTCACGGTGCAGGCGGGCATAGGGCGCCAGCGCGAGCGCGTCGGTCTTCCCACCGGTGAGCGCCTCATGCGCGACCTGGGCGGCCAGCTCGGCGCTATGCAGCGCGCGATAGATGCCCTCACCTGTGAATGGATCGTAATAGCCTGCCGCGTCGCCCACCAGCAAGAGGCCATCACCGTGAATCTCGCGGGCGCTGGCATGGATGCGGCTGATGGTCAGCGTGGGCCGCGCCACGGTGAGAGCGCCCAGCCGGTCGCGCAGCGCGGGGAAGGTGCGCAGGGCATCCAGCAAGAAGGCCTGCGGGCGTCCGGCGAGGCTGCGGGCGTCGCGAGCCTCATCCACGACCAACGCCACATTGCACAGGTCACCGGCGGTGGCGGGTTCCAGTGGGGCCAGGCCCACATAGCGGCGGCCGGCCACGTGCATCTCGCCATAGGGCGTCAGCCCCTCGATGCCGCGCAGGTGCGCCACCAGCGCGATCTTACGCAAGCTGCCAGGCCGGTGCAATCCCAGACGCCGCGCCACCACCGAGTGGATGCCATCCGCCGCGAGGATCAACCGCGCCCGCAGCGTCGCTCCCGTGCTGGCGCTCAGCGTGGTGATGCCGTCCTCACGGGCGAGTGTGGCCAGCCGCCATCCCTCGCGCACCTCGGCGCCCGCCTCACGCGCGGCAGCGACCAGCGTCGCATCGAGCTGGAGCCGCGGAATGGCCAGCCCTGTCTCGAAGAGGCTCTGCCCATCGGGGCCGTGTGTGCCCGCGAAATCCCCTTGGAAATGGGATCCATCCGGCGCATAGATGCGAAAGCCGCGCAGGCACCCTACCGGCTGACGGACTAGCGCATCCAGCACGCCCAGCCGTGCCAGCAAGGGCTCCGCCGCCGGGCTGAGATACTCGGCGCAGGGCTTGTCTCGTGGGAAGGCCGCGCGGTCCACCACGGCGACTCGCCAGCCCTGCCGCGCCAGGAGGATTGCGCTGGCAGCACCCGCCGGGCCCGCGCCGACGATTGCCGCGTCATAGACACTCATGAGATCTCCTCGGCGGTCATGGCGGCTGGAGACGTCGCCGGTGCGCCCGCGGAAGGCACACCATCCGCGACCATCACCAGCCGAAAGGGGATGCCAACGCGCACGCTGGCCCCGCGAATGCCTGCCGCCTCGGCCAGCCGGCGCGCTTCCACGGCGGTGTAGCCACGGCGCACAGAGGCCGGAGCGTCATGCCGCGTCATCGGGTCCATTGGCAGCGCGCGGGTCATGAGCAGGCAGGCCCACCATGCCAGGGGCGAGCGCACCAGATCGAAGACCACCGCTTGGCGGCCCACCCGGGCCATCTCGGCCAGCAGCTCGGCGGCCAGTGGGGCGTCGAAGTGATGCAGCGCCAGCGTGCAGAGCGTGAGGTCGAAGCTGCCATCTGGATAGGGAAGGGCCAGCGCGTCGAGGCGCTCGATGGTGACGCCGGGCACGCCGGCGGCCTGGTCGCGAGCGATGGCGACGATCTGCGGGCTGAGGTCGCTGGCGACGATGTGCGCATCCAGCCCGTCCGCGGCGGCCCAACGCGCGATGGCGATAGGGATATCCGCTGAGCCTGAGGCTATGTCGAGCAGGGAGAATGAGCGCTGCCCCCGCTCGCGCACCAGCCGCGCCACCTCTCGCACTGCCAGCTGCCGCCAGCCGAGCAGCCCATTGATGCGCCGGATGTCCGCCAGGTTGCGGCGGAGCGCCGCGTCGTCGAGCACGGCGTCGTCGAGCAGCTCGCGCAGGATATCGTCGCGGGCGCGCAGGCTGAGCATCGCGTAGCTCCGTTCGGCTGGCGTAGGGCAACGTGCCCCTCTGTTATGATACCGCCGGAGGCGAACGGAGGATGAGAGACGGCGCGCGGCGCGGCACGGCACGAGAAAGGGCAGGCAACCGAAGTCACCTGCCCTCGCCTCACGCTGTGCCTACCGCTTGGCCTATGGCCAAACATCGGACGCTTTGATGAATGGGCTGACCGAGGCGAGCTGGCCGCCTTTCACCTGGAGGAACGCGAAGTCACTGATGCCACCGTGGTGCGCGGCTGACCACGAGATCGTCGGGCCAAAACCGGTGTCATAGTTGTTGAAGCTCTGGTTGAGCGCTGTCTGCAGACCGGCGCGGGTGGGGTTCTTCCCCGCCTTGCTCAGCGCGTCGAGCATCAGCTTGGCATTGATATAGCCATAGAATTTGTAGGCGCTGAAGACCGCGTCGGTGCTGGTCAGCGCCAGGTAGTCCTTGCCGACGGGTGTGTTCACGTCTGAATAGCCGCTGACATAGACACCCTCACCGGCGGCCCCGAGCAGCTTCGCCCAGGAATTGTCGGCCATGGGATAGTTGGCGATGTAGCCGATGGAGGGCTTGTAGCCCTGGCCGGCGGCAGCGGCGATGAACTTCGCCGTGGGACCGGGGAGGCCGTTGAGCACGATGAGGTCCGGGTTCGCGGCCTTCAGGTTTTGCACGGCGGCGGTGAAGTCCGTCTGCGTCGCCTTGTAGCCTTCAGACGCGACCAGCTTGGCGCCATACTTCGTCAGCGACTCGCCGAGCGTCGTCTTCTGCTGCAGGCCGAGCACGTCATCCTCATAGAGCAGGCCGACATTCTTGGCATTCAGCTTTTGGCTCGCATAATAGCCGAGCACATGGCCCTCGTCGCCATAGTTCGGCTGAGTCATCCACACCCAGGGCAGAGCCTGGCCCGCGTCGTCAGTGAACTTCGCGCCGCCGCCGATGGGATCAATGAAGGGCACACCCTTCGGATTCGTGTAGCTCGACGCGACATTGGCCGCGCCAGAGCCGCACACCTGGAAGATGGCGAAGACGTTGTCTTGCTCGACGAGCTCGCGCACGGCGTCCTTCGTCTTGGTCGAGTCGCCAGCGTCACTCACTTGCTTCAGCACGACCTTGCGACCGTTGATGCCGCCCGCCGCGTTGATCTTGTCGATGTAGAGCTGATCGCCCGCATAGATGGGCGCACAGATCACTTTGATCGGCCCCGTCGTGTCGAGGACCGCGCCGATGGTGATCGTGTCCTTTTCCACACCCGGCACCGGCGCCGATGCCGTCGTGGTCGAGCCGCACGCCGCGAGAGTGGCCAGCACTCCCAGCAGCGCCCCACCCATCAGGCGCTTCCGCGTCGGCGCGCCCAGGTGAGAGAAGAGTCCCATGGTCCAAGCCTCCTCAATGAGAGTTCCGAGACAGCAGTGTGGCCCACATCCCGGGCGCGCAGCCTCGCGCATCCAGCCGATATGATGAGCACATGGCATATGGCTAGCCAACATGACAACTGAGTCATGTATCACATACCCTACGCGATTGCCCCTACGTTGTCAAGGGGCTCGCGCAAAGTCTCGCCCAGCCTGGCGCCAGACGTTGGTGGGGCGTCGCCCTCCCTGCCGCGAGGAAGGGCGCCCGGCCCGCGATCGCCTCTCACTTCACCTGCGTGGTCACGTACACACGCTGCCACACCGCCAGCGACGCGACCTTCGACGTGCGCTCGTGATAGCCCCCGGTGAGTCGGGGACGCACGATATATCGGTTGAGAATTTGCCCAATTGGAATCCAGGCGACCTCATTGACGAGCAGCTGCTCGGCCTGCTGGTACTGCGCCAGCCGCGCGACCGGGTCCGGGTTGGCGTCAGCTTGGTCCATCAGGGCATCGGCAGTGGGCACACTGATGTGGGTCGTGTAGTTATGGGGGTGATCCCGTATGGACGAGCAACGAGAGGAAGTCCTGCGGGTCGGGGTAATCCATGCTCCAGCCGATAGACGTCATGTGATACGAAGGCCGAACATGCTGGAACGAAGTGTAGTCAAAGGCATATAAGGTGACCTGCAAGCCCGGCATGGCGGCTTCCCATTGCCGCTTATAGGTCGTCGCCTGGGCGAGTGAGGCTTGGCTACCAGCAGTGTACCTGTACACGACCGGGGGCGCCTTGCTAGCATCGCCGCCCCACCGGTCGCGCACGTACGCCTGCCAGAGCGCGCCTGCCCTGGCGATGTTGGGCTTGAGCGCGGCCTCACCGACCCGGCCCGCGGGATCGCTCAGGCGGGGGTTATAGCCCGGCATGCCCTGCGGCACCATGTGGATGGTTGGAATGATCGAGTCGTGCGAGAGCACATGGGCATTCGCGGTGCGGTCCAGGGCCAGGTCGAAGGCCTGGCGCACCCGCACGTCATTGAAGGGCGGCATGCTCCAGTCTAGAATGAGGTAGAGGATAGCGGGGTAGGGGTCTTGGTGGAAGCCAGGCATGCTGCTAGCGGTGAGGAGGCGGTCAGGTGGTGGTGAGGAAAGGTAATCGCCCTGGCGGTTTCTGCTGTAGTCGACAAACATACTGTCGGCATCCTTGTAGAGGGTGACGTCGATCTCGCGCAGCTTGGGCTTCGCCCCCCAGAACGCCTCATTGCGCACGAGGTCGAAGTGTCCGGCATCGTCCCAACGCTTCACCGTGAAGAGGTTGCCCCCAAAGCCGCCGCCATCCGCCAGATGATCAGTCCAGTGGAAGGTATTCGGGTGAACGATGGGTTCAAAGTTTGCCCCATAGCGCTCGATGAGCTGCCTCGGCTGCGCCCATGCTGTCGGAGAGGTGAGCACGACGGGGAAATAGGCTGCCGGGTGGCTCAGGCGGAGCACCAGGGTCTGTGGGTCCAGTGCCAGGATACTCTTCCCGACGAGGCCGTCTGGCGAGATGCTCAGGCCCGTGGGGCAGACGCTGCCGAGGAAGGC
>DASWAC010000573.1:0-5546 GCA_036391335.1 Ktedonobacterales bacterium | reverse complement strand
GCCCAGGCCGAGCCAGAGGCCATACTCTAGCGTGGTGAGGAGCTATGGCCAAGCCTATATCCGGCTGCGCATAGACACCAGGTGATACGATACACATGCCAGCGGCACGTGGCCGCCAGGCGGTGATGAAATAGAGTCGGCCATGGATGATTGGATGCTCGGGCACGCCACCGACGGCTCCGTCGCGGTCCCCGAATCCGCCACCGCGAATCCTCTCGCCACGGTGGAGACTGAGCTCATCGAGCGGGCTCGCACCGGCGATCAGGAGGCCTTCGCGAGCCTCGTGCGGATGCATCAGCGGCAGGTCTATAACCTGGCCTTGCGGATCCTGCGCGACGCCGACGAGGCCGATGAGGCCGCCCAGGAGGTATTTCTCGCCGCGTGGCAGGGGCTGAAGGGATTTCGGGCCGAGGCTCGCTTTGGCACCTGGCTCTATCGCATCACCTACCATCATTGCCTGCGCCAGGTCGAGAACCGCCGCAAGGGCGATGAAGCGCGTGCCCGCCTCAGCGATGAGGCCTCACGCGAGCGCGCCCCTGGCTCTATGCTGAGCGCTAGCTACGCACAGGACGCCCTGAGTGAGATGCGCGACCAGGTGCGGGCCAGCATGGCGGAGCTGCCGGCGCGCTATCGCTCGGTGCTGGTGTTGCGACATCTGCAAGACCTGAGCTATGAAGAAATGGCGAAAGTGATGAGCGTGCCCATCGGCACCGTCAAGACGCAGCTCTTCAGGGCGCGCGCCATGCTCCGCGAGCGTCTGGAAGGCAGCGGTGGCGCACGGACCGATCTGCAGGCCAGGGCCGATGACCTGCGGGCAAGCTTGGGAGCGGGGCTGCGCGGCCTGCTCGGTCGTGCTCGCGCGGTGACACAGCACAGCAGCGCACAAAAGGAGCCACAGTCATGAGATGCGGTCAGGCTTCGCGTGCTCTCCATCTCTATATTGACGAGCGCCTGCAAGATCGTGAGGTCACGGCGCTGCAGGGGCATCTCGCTGACTGTGCCGTGTGCCGTGCCGAGCTTGCCGGACTCCTCACCATCCATGAGTCGCTGCGCGCGCCCGAGCTGGCGCCTGAGCCCGATGTGCTGCATGACCGCATCACCCGCCGCATCGCGAATTACGAGGCGCGTCGCGCACTGGCCGCCAGCCAGGCACGCCACCGGCATGAGAAGTCGGGCCTGCGCCGGGTGGGCATCGCGGCCTTGCTGGTCGCCATCATGTGGACCCTCTCGACGCTGACCGTGGCAAAGCCCGCCACCCACTGGCTGAGCAGCCAGGCGGATTCAGCGATCGCCCTGCTGCTGGCGCCTGGTCCTGCCCAGGTGGCCTGGGTGCTGTGGCTGGTGGGCGCGCTCGTCGTGGCTGCCATCGCGTGGGCCTCGCGGGCGCATTCCACCGAGGTCTGGCGCGAGGATCTCATCCGCCGGCTTCCGCAGCTGCCCCAGCTCTGGTAGCTCCCCGCCCATCGGGCATGCCGTGCTAGGCAGCCCCGCCCGTCTGCGTTACACTAGGCGCTGAGCCCGCGAGGGCTGCGTCTGGCAAGCACGGGAGGGAAGGCCTGCGTGGGAGAGCTACAGCGAGATTCGAGCGCGGTGAGTCCCGTGCGGGTGCGACCATGGGTCTTTATCGGGATGTCAGTGCTCTCGGTGCTCCTCGGCATCGGCGCGCTCGTCCGTGGGACGGCTGGAATCCACACCGCCGCCGATAGCGATTTGACGAACTTTTTCTTCCCTTCCGCAGACTACATCCTGCGTGGCGACACGCTCCATATGTATGCGGTGAGCGTTGGTGGCTATCCAAATTACAATCCGCCACTCAGCATGTTCCTCTATGCGCCACTGTTGGCCATTGCCCGCGCGGTCGGCTTTGGGAAGAACTATGGCGAGCTGATCACGTTTGTCGGCCTGCCCTTCCTGTTGCTCATCCCCGCTTTGGGGGCGCTCGTCCTGGTGGCGGTGCGCCGGTTGCATCCCGACGCGTCCGAGGCGCAGCGGCTGATGGCATTTGGCCTGGTGGTGCTCGGCCCGCTCACGTGGCAGACCATCGGCGCGTGGTATCACCTGGAACAGCCGCTCATGCTCTGCTTCCTCATCGGGGCGCTGCTCTTCGTGCAGCGTCGCAGCTATGAGGTCGCGGGCCTCCTGGCCGGGCTGGCCCTGCTCACCCGCACGACGGCGGCGATTCCGCTGCTGGCGCTCGGTGTGCTGCTGCTGTTGGGTCGTGAGTGGCTGGCGGCGGTGCGCTTCGGTGGAGTGGCCGCGCTGGTGACGGCGCTGGGGCTGGCGCCCTTCTTTCTGGCCGCCCCGAAGGAGACCAGCTATGCCCTGGTGCGCTGGCGCGGCACGGCGCTCATCGGCAGTGACTCCATCTGGGCGCTCTTTGCCCACCCGCAGGCCGATGGCTCGCTGCTGGCGAGGGTGGATAGCGTCGCGCGCCGGCTGGATATGTATGTCGTGATTCTTTTTGTGCTGGTCGCGGTCATCTTCTTGGCGCGGCGACTGCGTGTCACGGCATATGGGCGCGAGGCCTGGGCCGTCGTGGCGATCGCCTCGCTGGCGGTGCCGATGCTGAGTAAGACGGTGTGGCCATACTACTATCTGGAGCCGTTCATCCTGCTCGTGGTCTGGGAATATGCCACACTGCACGACCGGGTCGCCGGACTGTGGCGCTGGCCGGTCCTCGCGATGGGCTTCCTCGTGGTGGCGGCAACGATGTCCCAATATATCTGGTATCACAGTGTAGGCCCGCTCGACCGTCTCTTTGTGGGCGTGACCCAGTCGGGCATGGTTGCCGTCGTCGCGCTGTGTGTCTGGGCGCGCATGAGCGCGATCAAGCCAGAGGCCGCCAAGCCGGGGCCGGTCTTCGCCGCGCGACCACGTGGCGCCTTAGGGCCTGCGCCGCTCAGGAATCCCGCTGCGCCCAGCCCACTCGCCCCTGACCCCTTCGTGCCGGTGCGCCCGCCAGTGCGTCCCCTGGCACAGCCCGGTCAGCATGGCGGACCTCCGCCTGCGCAGCCTGCCTTGCCACGGATGCCCTTCCCACCGCCCGCTCAGCCCGCTCCCGGAGCCTTCCCCGCGCCGAATCCGCCGGGTGGCCCAGGTGGCCGCGCTCCCGTGTGGCCGCTGGTGAATCCCCCCGAGCCTGGCCCTCAGCCCGGTGGGCCCGCGGCGTTCCCACCGCTGCCATCGTTCCAGCCGATCCAGCCAGCTCCACCGGCCCAGCCGGGGGCGCCGGCGTTCCCGCAGCCTTTTCAGCCGGGAGCGCCCAATCCGAATGAGCAGAATCCCTGGGGCTAGCGCGCGCCGGTGGGCAGGACGGAAGGGAAGATGATAGCCAGTTGCCAACCCGCATAGGGAGCGAGTCCGTATACTCTAAGAGGGCCTTTACCTTCCTTCTGCTGCGCAGACGTAACGCCGCACTGTCTCCCTCCACGCGTGCGCGGAGCCGAGATGGCCATGTGAGATTATCGCTGGGATATTGCATTGATGGGCGACGATTTCTTCCTGGATGACGACCGTTCCATGCCACCGACGCGGGTTATCCTGGTGCATGGCTTCAATGGCGAGCCACTCGACATGGCCGAGCTTGATGACTACCTGGTAGTGATGGGCTTTCGCACCAGCAATCTGCTGCTGCCGGGACACCGAGTCTCACTGCGCGCCTTTGCTGAGGCCCGGTGGGAGCACTGGCTCGATGCGGTGCGCGCTCGCGTGCGTGAGGCCGTGGATGCCGGCGAGCGCGTCTTGCTGATCGGGCATTCACTGGGCGGCGCCCTCGTGCTGGCCACCAGCGCGCTGGAGCCCGAGGTTGACGGCGTCATCGCGCTCTGCCCGCCTATCTCGATGAGCCCGACCGTGCGCCGCACAGTGAATCACCTGCACCCCTATGTGCCGTTCGTGCCCTCATTTGGCGAAGACGTGCGCGACCGGATCGGCGTCTGGCGTCGCTATCACCGGCGAGCCTACCTCGCGGTGGCCCTGCGGACGGCCCATAGCCTGATGGAATCCCTGCCGGCGGTGCGTGGGCTGCTCCCCAGGGTGTCGGTGCCGGCGCTGGTGGTGGCCGCGCGGCACGATCACGTGGTGCCAGTGGGCGACGGCATCGAGGCGTATAAGCTGCTGGGATCCCGAGAGAAGCGCCTGGTGGTGCTCGAGAAGAGCTATCACGTGGTAACCAAAGATGTCGAGCGGCACGTGGTGTTTGAATATTGCGGCGATTTCTGCATGCGCCAGGCACGACGGTCGCTGCTGCCCAAGGCCGCCGAGGCGTCGCAGCGGGTCACTCCCAGCCTGTGATCGAGGGTACCACGGCCCGGCAAGGAGACGCGCATGAGCGCACAGTGGCCACCTGAGCTTCCGGTGATGCGCGTGCGGGTTGCGCGGCCCACCGACCGGCTCGACCAGGTGGTGGCCTTCTACCGCGACGGCATCGGCCTGCGGGTGATCGATTCCTTTCAGAGCCATGCCGGCTATTCCGGAGTAATGCTCGGCCTCCCCGGCGCAGACTATCACCTAGAATTCACCCAGCACGAGGAGGGCGGCCCCTGTCTGGCGCCTACCCGCGATAATCTCCTCGTCTTCTACCTGCGCGACGCAGCGGCGATCGAGCGCGTGGTGGCGCGTCTGGGCGCGATGGGGCATCTGAGCGTGCCCCCGGAAAATCCCTATTGGCGCGATGCCGGTTGGGTGACTATCGAGGACCCAGATGGTTGGCGTGTGGTCTTCGTGCCTCTGGCGACCACGACTGGCTAGCCACGCGGGGCGGTGTCTCGTGTCTTGCTGTGCCGGGAGTGCTGATCCCGCTCGCGACCGGTGACTTTTGTCCGGGACCTTCGGGGTCATGTGACTGGCAGGCGAGATGTCGCGTCGTAATCTGTGCGAGCGAATGACTACATGGACATATTGACATCTGGTACTGCCCCTTGACGGGGAATACCAAACGTAGTATGCTCAAGGGGTCGCTCATGAACGGAGCGCAGGTGAGAACCGCCATCCCCGCATCCCAAAGATGAGATGTTTGTCGGTTTTGTAACCTCTGGCCTCGGTAGTGCGTATTGAACACTTGCCGGGCAAAAAGCTCCTGGCGACCGGCGAGACTCTCACGGTAGACACCTCTTGACTAGCTATGCTATGATCAGATGGTGCGCCGTGAAAAAGGCGCCCGCGAGACACCCATCACGACGAGTGCTCGCGAGACAAGAACCTTGACAATTGAAGAGTGGGAAATGACTGAGCAAGCACACATGTTGTGACAAGGCGACGCATCTCGATGCGTCGTTGAGCGCGCTTTCCGGTTTCGGCCGGAAAGGACGTCAACTCCAAGAGACAACACAATGTATGCCGAGATAACTCGGCCATACTATTGATGACCTTTACGCGATCTCCCTTGTGGGGCTCGCGTGGAAGCATACAATCGGATGGCGAGTTTGATCCTGGCTCAGGACAAACGCTGGCGGCGTGCGTAACACATGCAAGTCGGACGCAGCCCAGGCTTCGGTCTGGGAGATGCGTGGCGGACGGGTGAGTAACACGTGGAGAACCTAACCTCA
>DASWAC010000572.1:0-1585 GCA_036391335.1 Ktedonobacterales bacterium | reverse complement strand
CGAGATGCGTGAGGAAGAGGCCGGCAAGGCGCCGGGGCTGATCGGCGCGGCGGGTCCGGTGCTGCGCCCCGAGGCCGACGAGGCGTGGCGCATCGAGCGCGACGGCGATGGCTTCCACGTGCGCGGACGCCGAGTGGAGCGGATGGCCGCGATGACCAATCCCGAGAGCTTCGAGGCTATGGAGCGCCTGGAGCGCAATCTGAAGAAGCTCGGCGTCCTCCAGGCGCTGCGCGATGCGGGGGTCGAGGTGGGCGACGATGTCTACATCGGCAAGGTCAAGCTCGAATGGGGCGACGAGATGTAAGGGGCGTGCCCCCTACTTCCCGTTGCCTTTGGTGACCGGCGCGCCGGGGATGGACGCCGCCGAGCGCCCGTTCTCCCGCGCCTCGGGATCGCCGTCGGCGGGCGATTCCACGGGCACGATGGCCACGCTGCGCACCACACGCACCTTGGTGATGCGGCGGCGGATGGTGCCCAGCACCGTGAACTCGAGATCCTGGAAGTGGACCACATCGCCACCCTTCGGGATGCGACCAAGCTGCTCCACGATGAAGCCGCCGAGCGTGTCATATTCGCCTGCTGGCAGCTCGACGCGCATCTCTTCGTTGAAGTCGCCGATCAGGATGCGCGCGTCCATGATGTATTCAGTGTCGCTTATCCGCTCGAAGAGCTGATCCTCGCTGTCATACTCATCTTGAATATCGCCGACAATCTCCTCGACGAGGTCCTCGATGGTGACGAGGCCCGCCACATCACCATATTCGTCCGTCACGATGGCCATGTGGAACTTATCGCGCTGCATCTCGGTGAGCAGGTCGTCCACTTTTTGCGTCTCAGGGATGAAGTGTGCCGGCCTCAGCAGCTCGCGCAGCGACTCCGGATGCTGCCCCGTCGCGAACACGCGCAGCAGGTCCTTCGCATAGAGCAGGCCGATGATGTCAGCGTGCTCCTCGTCGTACATGGGCACGCGCGACTTGCCGCCATCCAGCATCATCTGCACCGCCTCGTTGAGCGGTGTGTCGGCCTCCACGGCGACCATGTCGCGGCGCGGGACCATCACCTCGCGGACGAGCGTGCGTGAGAGATCGAACACGTTCGAGACCATCTCGCCCGCATCCTCTTCGATCTGCCCGGCTTCCTCACCGGCCTCCACCAGCCGGCGTATCTCCCCTTCCGTCACCACCGGATGCTTGTGCGACGGCTCCCAGCCCAGCACGCGAATCAGGAAGTCGGCGATGGGGACGAGCACCCACAGGGCGGGGCGCATCAGCAGCATGAAGGTCTCGATGGGAATCGAGAGCCGCTTGGCCACCTCATCGGCATTGTTCACCGCGGCAGATTTTGGCGCGATCTCGCAGAATATCAGCACGAAGATCGTCAGCAGAATCGTGGCGATGGCCTCGGCGAAGGGAAGGCCGCTATCCACCGCGAGGATGGTGGTGAGCGTGGTCGTCACGATGACGCTGATGTTGCTGACCGCGAGGATCGCGGTGATGATGTCATCGCGGCCATACCGGTCCAGCAGCCTCACGACGCGCGCGGCGCTGGCGTCGCCCTCGTCGGCCTGCTCGTGCAGACGGATGCC
>DASWAC010000571.1:0-3427 GCA_036391335.1 Ktedonobacterales bacterium | reverse complement strand
AGCACCTCACGACGCGCCAGCTGCGCGATGAACGTCTCGACATTGGCAAAGTCGGGAAATTGCCATGCGTCGCCTGCGAGGCGGAATGAGGCGCACGCGGCCTCAGGGAGTGTCGTCTCCACATCGAGGAGCGATCTCGTGGGCAGATGGGGCATATACGTGCCAAGCTTCAGCCTGATCCAGAGCAGCTCGACGCCATCAATGAACCTCACCACTCCTGAGGTGGTGCAGGGGCCGGTAACGATCATCCGCGTCTCGCCGCGCAGGCGCGCCAGCACCATGTGCCACTGGCATTCGGCGGGACGGATCGTGAAGCCTTCGCCCTCGGAATGGCCACAGGTCACGGTGTCGAGGTACGGCGAGTCTGACGCCCGCTCTTCATAGATAAAGCCCATGGGTGTGCCTCCCCTTGTCGCTCATGTCATTCCGCGGGGGCGTCTTCCAAGTGGCAATGTCTTACCTGGCGGCGCGGCGCAGCCTGAGCAGCGTGCTGCCGTCGTTGAAGCCCAGAGGCAGGAACGCGCCGATGCAGAGCACCACGAGATTATCAAGGGAGGCGAAGACTGCCAGCCAGGCGTAATGATTCCCCGCGGCGAGCATGGCCCACGCGATGATGCCGGTCGCCAGCGCGATCAGCACGCTCATGGTCGGCCCGCCCAGCGCCCGTGCGCGGTGTGCCGCCGGCGGCAGCTCTGGCTCATCCGCCGGATAGAGTCCGGAGCTCAGCAGAAACCACAGCGAGATGCGCTGCATGGGATGACCCACCCGGCGTGCCGCGAGCGCATGCCCCAGCTGGTGCGCGATATCCGATGCCCAGTGAATCGCAACGATGGCCAGCCCCTCGATGATGGCCAGAGGGAGCGCCGTCTTCAGCACGAACTGGCTGAACTCGGTCGCTGCCGCCCACAGCACGACAGACCACAGGAACGCCGATGGCTTCGCGCGGACGCTGATGCCGCCGATGCTTCCCAGATAGACGCTCATGGTGCGCTCCTAACTTTCTCCCGTGCGCGACAGCCGTATGGTTGCCCAAAGTGTAGCAAGATGGCGTGGCAGAGACAAGGCACCAGCAGTTAGAAGGATGAGAGTTTTGTAGGATCATCATACCAACCCTTGACATCTTGTCTAAGATGCATTATCTTTGGCTCCATCCAATCGGCATGATCATCATACCAATGGCGGTATATGAGGCAGCCGGCTCACCGGATGACCCACGACGCTGTGTGTTCATTCAGCTCTCGACTTTGCGGCAGGCTCACCGTATCTCTGGCCACCTGTGATTGGGCCGGAGTGCTCAACGACCGAGGATTTGCGCGAGGGGGTGGGTTCGATGTATCGGCAGATTCAAAACACGCGCATCTTTGAGCAGATCGCCGGGCAGATCGAGCAGCAGATACTCAGCGGGGAGCTCAGGGTCGGCAACCGGCTGCCCACCGAGCGGGAGCTTGCCGAGCGCTTTGGCGCGAGTCGCACCGCCGTTCGCGAGGCGATGAAGACGCTGGCGCAAAAGGGGCTGGTTGATCTTCGCCCCGGACGTGGCACGATCGTCATTGACAACACCTCGCAGGCGTTCAGCGAATCTATCGGCCGGCTCATGCAGGTAAACCATCACGATGTCTCGGGTGATCTCGTTGAGGTTCGCGAGATCTTCGAGCCGGGCGTCGCCGCGCTGGCCGCCGCCCGCGCCACCGAAGACGATATTGCCGAGCTGGCTGCCACTGTCGCGACGATGGACCTGCATCTCGCCGCCGCCGACGCCTTCATCGAAGCGGATAACAGATTCCATCTGCTGCTCGCGCGCGCGGCCCAGAATGCGCTGGTGCTGACACTGATTGATCCGATTGTCGCGCTGCTGAGCAATCAGCGCAAGCAAATCTTCACCGTCCATGGCGGCCCACAACGTGGGCAGGAGCATCACAAACACATCTTAGAGGCTGTGCGGCAGCATGATCCCGAAGCGGCCATGGCGGCGATGCGCGCGCATCTGCGTCAGGTGCGGGCCGATGCCGCCGCCAGCCACCACCAGAAGGGCTAGTCACGGTGTCACGAACGCCACGGAGTAGGAGGGCTGGCTAATGACTCGCATCGGCTACATCGGTCTGGGCGCCATGGGAGGACGCGTAGCGAAACGTCTCTTGGATGCTGGCTATGTGGTGACCGGCTATAACCGGACGCGCGAGAAGGCCCGATGGCTCGAAGCAGCCGGCATGCAGTGGGGCACGACCCCACGCGAAGTCGCCGAGCGCTCCGATGTCGTCTTCACGATGGTGACACACACCGCCGCACTCGATGCGGTCACGAGTGGCTCGGATGGCGTCCTCGCCGGTCTGAGTCCCGGCAAGGTCTATTGCGACATGAGCACCATCAGCCCTGTGCGGTCGCGTGCGCTGGCCGAGCAGGTCGCGCTGCTGGGCGCGCGCATGCTGGACGTGCCAGTCTCAGGCAGCGTGATCACCCTGGAGCAAGGCAAGCTCTCGCTCATGGTTGGCGGCGAGCAGGAGGCCTTCGAGCAGGTCAAGCCGGTCTTGCTGAGCATCGGCCCGAAGGTGACCTATGTCGGCGGCAACGGCCAGGCCGTCTTGATGAAGATTGCCGTCAATCTGAACCTCCAGGTGCAGTTCTCCGGCCTGTGCGAGGGGCTCTTCCTGGCGGAGAAGGGGGGCATCGCCCGCGAGACCGCGCTGGAGGTCCTGCTAAACAGTGTCATCGCCTCGCCCTCGCTGGCCTATCGCGCGCCGTTCATCCTGGATATGCCGGAGGAAGTCTGGTTCAACGTCAACATGATGCAGAAGGACATGCTCCTGGCTCTGGAGATGGGGCGCGCCCTCGATGTTCCCTTACCCACCGTCGCGCTCACCAATGAGATCCTCACGCGGGCGCGTGGGATGGGGCTGGACAAGTACGACTTTGCCATTACGTACCGTGTCTATGAAGAGATGGCAAACCTGACCAAGGGGGACAATGCGTAATGGCCACACCTTCGACTCCGAGCAGCCTGGCCCAAGGAGTGCCCGCACCTGAGGAGACCGCGCGCTGGCTGCGGATGTATCAGCAGATGACCCTGATTCGCCTCTTCGAGGAGCAGGTCAACGATCTCTACCGCACCGCTCGCATGCCTGGCCTGGCTCACCTCTATAGTGGCGAGGAGGCCGTGGCCGTTGGTGTCTGCTCGGCGCTGCGCCAGGACGACTACATCACCAGCACGCATCGTGGCCATGGGCACTGCCTGGCCAAAGGCGCCAAGGTTGATCTCATGTTTGCCGAGCTGCTGGGGAAAGAGGCGGGATATTGCCTGGGCAAGGGCGGCTCGATGCATATCGCCGATCCCCTCACCGGGAACCTGGGCGCCAACGCGATCGTGGGCGGAAGCGCGGGCATCGCGACGGGGGCCGCATTTTCCAACAAGTGGCTTGGGACCGATAAGGTC
>DASWAC010000570.1:0-5522 GCA_036391335.1 Ktedonobacterales bacterium | reverse complement strand
CGACTCAGCTCACCCTGGCTGAGGCCCTACCCGCCGAGGCACCCGCCGTGCCGCCGCCGCCGCGCCATCGCCACATCGTCCGGCGCTAGGCCATGCCCCAATGGGCTCGCGCCATCACGAGCACGTGGCCACGCATCCCCGATGGCGGCTCAACACGTATCAGGGAAGCGCACGATGTAGAGCAGTCTGCCCTATGCTACAGTAGGAGTGGGAGACAGGCTCGCGCGGACTTGATCGCAGGCCCTTTCGCAAAGCATGTCCGCGCCCAGCGATTGTCGCGCTCAGCAAAGGAAGGTCGCATGCCACGCATCCAGCCGGTGAACCCTGATGACGCCCTGCCCGAGGTCACAAAGACCTTCGAGCGCTTCTACGCGGCGCGTGGCAGCGTGCCAAACATGTTTCGCACCATGGCCCTGCGGCCGGCGATCATGGCCACCGCCGAGGCGCACATGGACGCCATCTTCGAGACAGGCACCGTCGAGAAGCGCCTTAAGGAGATGCTGAGTGTGCGGGTCTCGCAGGTCAACGATTGCATGTATTGAAGGGCCTCTCATACCGCTTTGGCAAAGCGGCTGGGGGTCTCAGACGAGCTGCTCGAGGCGATGTATCGCATAGACGACCATGCGGCCGAATTCACCGCGGCCGAGCGCGCTGCCCTGCGGGTGGCCGAGCGCCTGACGGCGGACGCGCACGGAGTGGATGAAGAAACGTGGGCCGCGCTCCGTGAGCACTTTGACGCGGGGCAGATCGTCGAGATCATCGCGGTCATTGGACTTTTCAACTATTTCAACCGGTTCAATAATGCGCTGGATGTCGCGGTGACCCAGCCCGGCTGGCCGGGAAGCTCGCCACCCGGAAAAGAGGACCCCAAGGCATGAGCAACGGCAATGGCGGCCAGGACACAGAAGCTGGCGCACCTGTCCTCACACCGGCGGAGCGCTTGCAAGCGCTGTTGGCCGATCTGGAGACGCTGCGTCTCTATCTCGAAGAGCGCGGCCGCCACACGCATGAGCTCGCCCAGCGCTTCAGCGCCAACGCGAAGCGCAGCCCGACGACGAGCGCCTATGACGAGCGCCAGGCCACCATGCTCGAATATCAGCACTATATCTGGCACGAGATCGCGGGCAAAGTCGGGCAGCTGCTCGCGACCTATGAGGGCGAGACCTAGCGCGACATTTGCTATACTCTACCCACGCCCACTTGTACGTGCTCCTACCTTTTTGCCGCACTGTGAACCCACCAGAGGATCAATGCGTACTATCAGAGGCGCAGGCGCACCGCGAATGGGCCACTATGCCTCGACGTGAGCTGACCGAGGTAGCGTTGCATGATTCACTGTTCCTTCTGCAACACTGAAAATCGCGCTGACGCGATCTATTGCAATACCTGCGGCGGACTCCTCCAACCCGGCGCGGCCCCCCCACGCGCCTATCGTGGCCCGACGACCCTGCCGGTGCACGCCACCGGCCAGCTGCCATCGCAGAGTCTGGTCGCGGGCCATTACCTCATCTTGCGCGTCATTGGCGAGGGCGGCATGGCCGCCGTCTATCAGGCTACCGACACCGCCACCGGGCGCGCCGTCGCCATCAAAGAGATGAGCCAGGACGGCCTCGGGCCTGACGAGACACGCGAGGCGCTCGACAGCTTCAAGTTCGAGGCCGACACCCTCATGCGCTTGCGGCACCCAAATCTGCCCCAGGTGTATGAGCACTTCTTCGAGGGCTCTCGCCATTTCCTCGTCATGGACTTCATTGACGGGCAGACTCTGGAGCAGCGCCTGCATGCCAACGGCAGCCCGCTCTCGGAAAACGAGGTGCTGCGCATCGCGGATCAGCTGTGCGATGTGCTCGGCTATCTGCATGGCCGCAAGCCGCCCATCATCTTCCGCGACCTGAAGCCCGGCAATATCATGGTGACCACTGATGGACGCGTGAAGTTGATTGACTTCGGCATCGCGCGCTTCTTCACCCCTGGCAGGATGCGCGATACCCAGGCATTGGGCACACCGGGCTATGCTCCACCCGAACAATATGGCAAGGCGCAGACTGATCCACGCGCCGACATCTACGCGCTCGGCGCGACGCTCTATCACCTGCTCACCGCGTACGATCCGGCGACGACCCCATTTAGCCTGCCGCCTATCAGCAGCCGTGTCTCCGGCGTCTCGCCAGGATTGCAGCGCATCGTCGAGAAGGCGACCCAGCTGGACCGTGAGAAGCGCTATCGCAGCGTCGCCGAGCTCCAGGTAGATCTGCGCACGGTCACCGCCGGGCTAACTGCCGCGCCACGAGTGCCCATGATGGCGGGAGCAGCTCAGGCGCCACAGCCCGCCGGGCCTATTCCCGGCAATGCGAGCATCTCGCGCCTGGCGGTCAAGCCAGCCTCACTCATGTTTGGCCAGCTCATGCTCCGCCAGCGAGCCAAGCAGAATCTCGTCGTGGAAGGTCTCAACCCCCGCGCGGATAAGCTGGTGGTCACGGCGCTGGCTCCCTGGTTGAAAGTGAACCTGCCACGGGCACACAGCAGCACTGCCATCGTCGAGGTGACAGTCGACACTGCGGGCATGCTGCGACCCGGCCTGCAACAGGCGAATGTGCAGATCGCCTCCGGGCGGCAGGTCGTCCTGGTTCCCGTGACGGCCGAGCTGGTGCCCGCCAGCAGCGCGAAGGGCGCAACCCCGACATGGCCTGGCGTGGCGCCGAGACGCGCGCCGGTTGCCCCCCGGCATGCGCCGCAACCCATGCCCTACCAGACGAATCCGTACCAGGTGCCGGGATTCATTCCGCCAAAGAAATTCAGCGTGCTGCGTCTGGCGATCTCGTGGGCGCTGGCGCTCGGCATGTCGGCGGCCGCGCTCTACTTCGTGCCGGCCGCATTCGACCACGTCGGCGCAGGAGCACCGATGGGATGGCTGATGACGACGCTGCTGCTCTGCGCGTCGGCGATCGGCGCAGTGATCGGCCAGACCGCCTCGCCGTGGCTGGGCCGTGGCCGCGCCTCGTTCCTCTTTGGCCTGATGGGGCTCTTCGTCTCGCTGCTCGTCCCGCCGCTCGGGCTCCCATCAACCATCGGCGGGGATCAGGTGATCGGCCCGCTGCTGATGGCGACCGGAGCGGCGCTCGGCGCTGAATACGCGGTGGGCCATTCGGCGCTGGCGGGCTTCCAGTTCATCTTCCGCCGCGCCAGGTGGATGATCACCGTCGCCGCCATGATCTTCGGCGGCTTCCTCGGGCTGAAGGTGGGCGGCCAGTATTTTGGCTGGGTTCTGCTCTTCTTCGGCGTTTTCTTCGGCTGGCTGTTTAGCATCATCACCAATGGGGTGCTGGGGCGCATCTCCCGGACCAGCCCATAGCCATGAGCTTCCCCATAGTCGCGCTGATGGGTCCCACAGCGGTGGGCAAGACCGCGCTGGCCCTTGCCCTGGCCGAGCGACTCGGCCCGTTGGAGGTCGTCTCCGCCGACTCGCGCCAAATCTATCGCCTGATGGATATCGCGACCGCGAAGCCAACTCTTGCCGAGCGAGAGCGCGTCGCACATCACCTGCTGGATGTCGTCTGGCCTGATGAGGTCTACACGCTGGCGCAATACCAGAATGCCGCCATGGCCGCACTGGCCGAGATTCACGCGCGCGGGCGCTTGCCGCTGCTGGTGGGCGGCACCGGCCTCTATGTGCGCGCCGTGGTGGATGGCCTGGCCATTCCCGAGGTGGCGCCAGACCCCACGGTGCGCGCCAAGTTAGAAGCCCAGCTGGCCCGGGAGGGAGTCGCCAGCCTGCACGCGCGGCTGGCCATCCTCGACCCGATAGCCGCCGCACGGATCGACGCACGCAACCCTCGGCGGCTCATCCGCGCGCTAGAGGTCTGCCTGGTGACCGGGCAGCCCATCTCAGCGCAACAGGGCACTCGCGCCACGCCCTATCATACGCTGTCGCTCGGACTCACCATGGACCGCGCCGCACTTTTCGCCCGCGCCGCTGCCCGGGTGGATGCCATGCTTGAGGCAGGTCTGGTCGCTGAGACGGAGGCGCTGGTGGCGCGTGGCTACCCATGGCATCTGCCCTCCATGTCGAGCCTGGGCTATCGCGAGATTGGCGCATATCTGCGCGGCGAGCTCACGCTGGCTGCTTCGATCGAGGCGCTGAAACGCCACACACGCGACTACATCCGGCGGCAACAGACGTGGTTCCGGCGCGACACCCGCATCAGGTGGCTCGATGCCGCGCAGCCGCTGCCGGACCTGGCGGATGAAGCCGCAGCGCTCATCAGGGCTCACCGGTGACACCACGCGGGTGCGGCTCACGGCTTCCTGTCGCTGTGCAGCCGGCGCTGATACGCACGGCCGGCGCCATCCTCGGCGCGGTCGGGATCGTCTTTCGTGCGCTCGATGAGCAGTGCGATATCTGGATTCGGCGCCAGGGTGAGATCGCGCGTGCCATCGCGCACGGCCTGAACGATCGCCTCGGCCACCTGCTCTGGCGTGAGCATTACCTCGATGCTGAGCCCCGAGGTCTGCACAGACTCCTGCTGGAACATCGGCGTATCCACCCAGGCGGGATAGACCGTCGTCATGCCGATGCCAGAGCCATAGAGCTCAGCTCGCATCGCGATGGAAAAGCCGCGAACCGCCCACTTGCTGGCGCAATAGCCCGAGAGCAGCGGCACCCCCAGCTTGCCCGCCACCGAGCTGATCAGCACAAAATGACCGCTGCCTTCCGCCCGCATCGCCGGGAGCGCTGCCTGCACACAGGCATAGGTGCCCAGGAAGTTCACATCCATCATCTTGCGCATCTCGGCGACCGGCACATCCTCGATGCGTCCGCCACGCCCGATGCCCGCGCAGGCCACCACCAGGTCGAGGCGTCCCGTCAGGGCGAGCGCCTCATCCATCAGCGCACGCACTTGCGTCTCGTCAGTCACATCCGTCGCCACCGTGACGATCTGCGCCGTCGCGCTGGGAGCTCGGTCGCGCAGAAGCTCGGCCGCCGTGCGCAGCCCGATCTCATTCACATCGGCCAGCACCAGATGCGCGCCCTCCGCACGGAGCGCCTGCGCCGTCGCCAGCCCGATCCCACTCGCCCCGCCCGTCACCACCGCCACGGCTCCGGTGAATTGCTCGATGGTCATCGTCAGCTCGCTCCTCTCTCGTCCTCGGCATGTCCAGCCGGCCAGTGCCGCTTGCCGCTCTATGCCTATGGTAACCCACGTGAGAAGGCAGCGCGCGTCAGCACCTGGAATCCGGGCGCGTAGTGGCGTAAGGACGCATCAGCTCGGTAGACGCGTCTATCGCGTATCACGGCGTGGGCCTGCAACCCCTGGCCGGGCCGGAGCGGGGTATGATGTGCCTGAGTCCGGCCTTCGGCATGCGGCCAGCAGCCCAGGCGAGGGGTTACCGGCACATAAGCGGGATACATGAGCGGGATATAGGAGGCCGACATGGCAGATGATCCTCAGACGCCCTCACCTGTGCAGACGAGCTATGACCGCATAGCCGAGGCCTATGCCGAGCGTATCTTTGGTGAGCTG
>DASWAC010000569.1:0-5053 GCA_036391335.1 Ktedonobacterales bacterium | reverse complement strand
GGCAGCGCCACCAGGGTGCCGACGGCGAACCCAGCCAGGCTTTCCACCAGCGTGGTCACGCCATAACTGGCCAGAATTGACCAGTGGCCGCCACCCAGGGTGTTCGGCGGTGACGGATGCGTGGCGGCGCTCCACCAGGCTTTGGCCACCTGTACGGGCAGGGGCAGGCTGAATTGCGGCGCCAGACCCGATGCGCTCACCAGCTGCCACAGCGCTAGCAGGGCGATGCCGAGCACGATAGCGGGCACAGCCATTCGCCAGCGGCTCACCCCAGATTGCCCTGGCTTTGCCGTGGATGCCGCGACATCCTCCGGTGGCGCCATGCTCAAAGGATCCGCCATGGCTGCCTCCTCACGTGAGCTGGCGAGCGAGGCAGCGCGCACAAAAAATGCCGCCCCGGTCGTGGACTACGACTCCAGGGCAGCAGGCACCGAACACCGTGGCACAGCATGCGCCAGGGCACACTCCGCCAGGGTTCTGACCTTCTTCCATCCGGACTTTACCGTCGGCTCCGGCCTCTCACCGGAATCTGCCACGCGTGAGCGCGGCTCGCGGGCTCGGCGCACAGCGCCATACCGCCGGTCGGGAATCTCACCCTGCCCTGAAGGTCACTCATCGCGCAAGGGGCGCTCAGATCCTCTTTAGGAGGCCAAGACACGCTCTTGCACGCCAACATCATAACGCTCGATCACCGGGTTTGCCAAGAGCTTATCGCACATCAGGCGCGCCTGCGCCTCGGCCTCAGCCGCATCGGCGGCGGCCACGGTGATCTCGAGATATTTGCCAACACGCACCGCACTCACCGCGCCGAAGCCTAGCTGATGGAGCCCATGCAGCACTGCGTCACCCTGGGGGTCAAGCACCACCGGCTTGAGCGTCACGTGGATCTTCGCCAGCCACTCGCGCTGAGACATATTTCACATCACCTATCGTTGTGTGGTGGCGCCCCGCGCCGCTCGACAGTCCGCGCACTCACAGGTGGCGCGCAGGCGCTCATAGGTATAGATGCCCGTGTGATGCCCATCACCCCAGACGGGCGTCAGGCCATAGCGTCCCACCGGCTGCAGCTCATAGATCGTTGTCTGCTCCGCCGAAAACACCGTATCGGCATCCACACTGCCCTTCACGCCGCCCTCGCCCGCGCACCACGCGCAGGGGCAGCCGCGTCGCAGCGCCTCATAGCCATGCGCACTCTGGTGGCCATCGGTCCAGGTGATGTGCAGCACGCGTGCCGCCTCATCCAGCTCATATTCCATGGGATAGGTATCGTTGGGCAGGCGCATCGTGCTCTCTTTTCACGGCCATGCTTTTGGGTCGCCATCTCAGATTATAGCGCGACCACCGGCCCATCGGGCGAGGCTGGTCCATGCGACGCGACACCGGCCCGACTGAGACAGAGCATGACCACCGTTGTCAGCAGCACTCCTAGTGTGCCCAGGGCAATGACCTGGCTCCATCGCTCGGTGTCTGGCCATGCCAGAGTCAGGCTGATCATGTAATCGCTGGCCAGGGCGAGGGCGAGCAGTGTCGCGGGCAAGAGACCCCCGGCAGCCCAGCGGGCGGCGCGTGCCCGAGTCATGATGCCCGGTCGCTGCGCCAGCCACCAGATGACCAGCAGCACGAAGCACTCATAGTAGTAGTAGGGCCAGAGCGTCTTTATGAGCAGTGGGAAGCAGAGCCCGCAGGCAGCCAGCAGCGCATAGACATCCGGTGAGCGTATGTCGAGGTCGCGGCGCAGCAGCAACGCCAAGGCCACCACCGCCAGCGAGGCGACCAGCACGGCCAATGAATCATAGGCCATCACCAGCGGCTCCCACGCGGTGCGCAGCAAGAGACTGCTCAGGGTCATGTGGCCCACTGGCAGCAAGGCGTGAAAGCTGACCAGCGAATACACGGTATTCGCCGGGCTGGCGATGAGATAGGGCGCCAGCGCGACCACCCCAGTGGCCAGCCCGCTGCTCACCAGCGAGAGCGCGGACTTCCACTGGCCACGGCTCAGCATGAGCACAGTGAGTGGCGCGCAATAGGTGATGGCCGAGGCGCGCGTGAGCACCGCCAGCGCGAGCAAGATGCCCGTCAGCCACGGGCGCCCCTCCGCCAGCTGGCGCACCGCCAGCAGCAGCAGCCAGATCATGAGAGCGAGCTCGATGTGCCCATAGCCCAGCATGCCCTGCCAGAGCGCAGGCGCCAGCAGCAGCGCCCCCGCCCCCGCGAGGGTCCAGCGAAGAGAGAGGCGGCGGCTGGTCAGCCGTGCCACCGCGAGCAGCGCCTCGCGGCTCAGTAGGAGCGGAAAGATTGCGAAGATCGTGAGGACGAGCACCCGGCGCACGCCGAAATCGCTCGCCACCCCCAGCGCACGTGCGAGCATCGCCACCAGTGTGAGCGGGAAAAGGCTCACCGGGCCGTTGGCATTGGGATAGGTCACTGAATAGCGCAGGTGATAGATGGTGAAGGGATGCCCGCTGGCTGCCTCCATCGCACCTGGCCAGAAAAAGACCTCGAGGTCGGTGGGACCAGTCGGCAACAGCGCCGCCGCGCCCCAGAGCGCGAGATAGCTCATGACGAGCGCGGCCCACAGCCACCAGCCACGCCGTGTCGCGAGCCACACGACCCCACCGCGCGCGACGAGAAGCGACGATGGAGTCTCAGCATCCAGGGCTGGCGAGGTGCTCATCGCTCACATGTTTCCTAGCGCTGGGCTCGCGAACACGAGGACTCTCGGACAGTATAGGTGTCGTGCCGAAACAGCGCAACAGTCGTGTTGGCCGCGCGCGACATGGTCATGGTGCGCCCAGACCTGCCCCGCCGCGGAAGACATGCTTGCGGAGAGGGAGTATCATCAGATGAGCGCGCGGCTCTGCCTATGAGGCTAACCCATTTTCTCCTACTCTGGGCCGCAACGCGCTCGACTGCGGCGTGACACGTGCACCTTTAGTCATGAAAGTAAAGTGACATCGCTTATGCTCAATCACCAGCACCACTCGGCGGAAACTGAAGATATCCTGCATGTCCTCGCGGAGCGACAACGTGAAGCGCGTCACCATGTGCTCCGCACAGGACCGGCCTTCTACGAGCATCTACGACCGTCGGGGGTGTGTATACGCGTGCTGCGCCACGGCGCGTTGTCGCCCGAGCAGCGCGATGCGCTGGGTACGTTTCGCCTGGACCAATACGGACTGCATGGGCTCTATCGGCCTGAGATTATCGTAGAGCGGGACCTGCGCGTGGATCCCATGCTCGATCGCCTGGAGGCGAGCGCGTTGCATCTCCTGGCGCTCGGCGCCCAAGATGAGCTGCTCACCTATACCTGTCTCCAAGGTCCTTCGGCGGTCGCGCCGCACGCGCTCACCAATGGCGCAGTGCCCCGACTGCGTGATAGCGAGCGCCCCATCTTCCCGACCGAGACCCGCTTTGGCATGAGCCTCTTCCCGTCGCTTCCGGCGTTAGCCGATCTGCCGATCACCGCCGTCGTCGAGGTCTCACGTCTGGTGCGCAACAGCGTCGTGCGCGCGCCCGAGGCACGATTTGCCACCTTTGATCTGGCCTATGTCTTGACGCGTCTGCTGATCAATCCCGAGCTAGGGCTGAGTGCCACTATCGGGCGCATGATGCGAGAGGCACGCCGTCTCTTCTATGAGCTGCGCATGCCCATGCTTTACGCCCCGGATGCTCCTCTGCTCGTCCACGACACCATTCCCGGTGAGGACTTTTGGACACCGTCCAGTCAGGCGCCTGGCGCATTTTGGCCATATGCCGCCGCCACAGCAGATGTGCGCGCCATCGAGCCCTATCTCGTGCGGCTCAATCAGGCGCTCGACGCACCCCTTGAGCATATTCTGCCCCAGATGAAGGAGATTCTCTCGACGACGGCGCCAAATCCTCCCACCTCGCTCCTGCGCGAGGCGGCACGCTCACCGCTGCGCTGGACAGCTGATGCCACCACACGGTGAAGGGGAGATTGGCGCTCAAGAGGATCGGCGCGCACATTCAGCGAGGGCGCTTGGATGCCCAGGACAGGTGCACTTGACCAGCGCGTAGCCACTCATGCAGGCTGTGGTCACGTCTGCGCGCTCAGGGAGTCAGCCCAGTCACCAGGGTGAGTGCGATCGTGCCGAAGAAGCGGCCGGCCGCATCCGCTGCCGAGAGCTCCTCGCGCCACGCAGTCACCTCATCGAGGGACAGCTCGCCGTGATCCAGCGCCGCTTGCTCGGCAATGTCCAACATGCCGAGGTAGCGCGCCAGCGGATACTGGTGAATGACTAGCGGCACTACCTTCACAGTGAGCGAGTGCAGACCTACAGCCTTTCCCAGGCGATAGAGCATACGCCCCGCGTACCCGTTCGCAAGACAGCGCTCCGCACGCACACGCGTCAGCACACGCTCGACATGAGTGCTCGCTGCCGTGTCTATCGAGGCGGTCCCCCAGTCGGTGTCGAGGATGACGATGCGACCGCCAGGTTTTGTGACGCGCACCATCTCGCCTATGGCCTGCTGTGGCTCCGCGAGATGTTGCAGCACCCGCTCACAGCGGCAGGCATCAAACGACTCCCGCGGAAATGGCATGTCGGTGGCGTCGCCTTCGACGAATCTCGCACGCTTCCCTAATGTAGCAGTTCGCTGCCTGGCGGCGTCGAGGAACGCTGGATTGCAGTCCAGTCCCACGACGCGACCTTGCTTGCCCACCTGGGGCACCATCTGAGCGACATCTTGGCCAAGTCCGCAGCCCACATCCAGCACGCGTTGCCGCTTCTTCAGCTTCAGCGCCTTGAAGCTCAAGTGTTTGGGATGCACCAGCAGCTTGCTGGCTTGCTTCAAATAATCTTCATCATAGTGAGTCATCGAAGCCATGATGAGCAATCGTCCTTTACCTTCGAAGCATCAGGTGCACACACTTCGCAGTGCGCGTGCGTATCCGGGGCGCGGGGTATCCACCCGCAGACAAGAGCATAGCCGATTCCTGCTGAGAGCACCAGTGACCAGTGCCTAATTGCTTCCTCTCGGCTCAGGATCAGGACTACCGAGCGAGCATCATAGACAGGTTGAGCCCTCCATG
>DASWAC010000568.1:0-7552 GCA_036391335.1 Ktedonobacterales bacterium | reverse complement strand
TGGTGGGAATGATCTTCTCTGTGTCTACGCGCACATCCAGCCCGAGGTCAGCGCGACGCGTACGAATGGCCATGACCATCTCTTCCGTGGCGGCATTGCCGGCCCGCTCACCGAGACCGTTGAAGCACGTGTCCACACGCTCCGCGCCCTTGGTCAGCGCAGTGAGCGCATTGGCGACCGCAAGGCCGAGGTCGTTGTGGCAATGGGCGGAGATGCGCACCGTGGGGAACTCGCGGCGTACCTCATCCACCAGCTCGCCGAACTCCCACGGGAGCGCGAAGCCGACCGTGTCGCAGAGCGCGACGAACCGCACGCCCTCCTTCATGATGGCGGCGACCACCTCGAAGATGAAGTCGTGCTCGGTGCGTGTCGTGTCTTCGAGGGCGAAGTCTACATTTGGCGTGAGTGTGCGGCCAAATGCCACGGCGGTACGCGCCATCTCGAGCACCTCGGCGCGGGTCTTGCCTAGCTTGACCTCGCGATGCAGCGGCGACGTGCTGACGAAGGGGTGGATTGAGCTCTGGGTAGCATCTTTCACCGCTTCCCAGGCGCGGGCGATGTCCTCGCGATTGCTGCGCGCGATGGAACATATCTCGGCATTATGGACTTCATGTGAAATCTGCTTGATAGCCGCGAACTCCGGCTCGCCTGAGATCGCGAAGCCACAGTCGAGCGTGTCGAACCCCATGTCGGCAAGCGCCTTCGCGATCTCGACTTTCTCCTCGGCAAAGTAGTTGATGCCGGGGGTCTGCTCGCCATCGCGGAGCGTGGTTTCAAAGAACTTGATGATACGCGTCATGCGCTCCGCCCTCCTCTTGGCCGGGCAATGCCGCCCGCATATGAGACGGGCCCCAGCAGCATAGCAGGAGCTCGTAGCGCGGTCAATCTAATCTAGCCAACTGTATGGGTAGCTCGCGTCGTCAATCTTCTCGGCGCTGCGGGTGAGCTTGAGCGGCCGGAATGTATCAACCATGACGGCGAGCTCTTCCGTCCGGTCTGCGCCCAGGCTCTTCTCGATGGTGCCCGGATGCGGTCCGTGCGCGATGCCCCGTGGGTGCAGGGTGATCGAGCTGGTCTCGATGCCTTTGCGGCTGCCGAAATTGCCGCTGACATAGTAGATCATCTCATCCGAGTCGATATTCGAGTGGTTGTAAGGCACGGGAATAGCGAGCGGATGGTAGTCGAGCTTGCGCGGGCAGAAGGAGCACACCACGAAGTTTGGCCCTTCAAAGGTCTGGTGCACGGGCGGCGGCTGGTGCACACGCCCGGTGATGGGCTCGAAGTCGGCGATATTGAAGGCATAGGGATAGAGGTAGCCATCCCAGCCGACGACATCGAGTGGGTGGTAATCGTAGGTGTAGGTCATCAGCTCATTGTTGACCTTTATGCGCACCTGGTGCTCACCACCGTCATCGTGCGGGGGTAGGCTCTCGGGCATGCGTAGGTCACGCTCGCAATAGGGGGAGTGCTCTAGCAGCTGGCCAAACTCGTTGCGATAGCGCTTCGGCGTCTGGATGGCTCGGCCGAAGCCCTCGACGACGAGGTAGCGCTGGTCGCCAGGGTCGGCCACCATGCGCCACGTGGTGCCACGCGGAATGAGCAGGTAGTCGCCCTCACCGTAGGTCAGCTCGCCAAAGATCGTCTCGAGCGTGCCTTTGCCATAGTGCACAAAGATCAGCTCGTCACCCATCGCGTTGCGATAGAAGAACTCCATCGGCTCCGTCGGGCTGACTGCGGAGATGGCGCAGTCACTGTTATACATCAGCAGCTCGCGTCCGCCAATGGCATCGCCAGACGGGGCGACCTCGCCAGCTTTGAGATGGTGATGGCGGTGGGTCTCCTGCTCCCATTGGTCAAAGCAGACCTCGCCGAAGCGCTCGATCTTCTTCACGCGGGTGGGTGGGTGCTTGTGATAGAGCAGAGAGGCGACGCCACTGAAGCCCTCTTCACCGAAGAGCTCCTCAGCGTAGAGCCCGCCATCGGGCTTGCGAAATTGGGTGTGGCGCTTGTGAGGCACTTGCCCCATCTTTGCGTAAAAGGTCATCGTATCTGAGCCTTCCTCTAGAGATTGCCACGCTGCTCTTGCTCGCGCTCGATTGCCTCGAAGAGCGCCTTGAAATTGCCCTCGCCGAAGCCGCGCGCGCCCTTACGCTGGATGATCTCGAAGAAGACGGTAGGCCGATCCTGGACGGGACGTGTGAAGATCTGCAAGAGGTAGCCGTCATCGTCGCGGTCCACCAAGATGCCAAGCTTGGCGAGCTCGTCAATAGGCTCGTCGATCGTGCCGACACGCTCGGTGAGTGAGTCGTAGTAACTCGAGATGCCCTTGAGGAACTCGACGCCCTGCGCGCGCAGCTGCGAGACGGACTTGAGGATGTCACCAGTAATGAGCGCGACATGCTGCACCCCAGGCGTTCGATAGTAGTCGAGATATTCCTGGATTTGCGACTTCTTGCGACCCTCGGCAGGCTCGTTGATGGGAAACTTGACCTTGCCGTGGCCACCCTCCATCACCTTGGACATCAGCGCCGAATACTCGGTAGAGATATCCCTGTCGGTGAAGTGGATGATCTGGTTGAAGCCCATGACGTCCTCGTAGAACTTCACCCACTCGTTCATCTTGCCCAGCTCGACATTGCCCACCACGTGATCAATGGCGGCGAGCCCCGCACCGTAAGACGACTGGCGGTCGTCAGCCTGCACCGCGCGATAGCCCGGCAGGAACGGACCAGTGTAGTCGTCACGCTCGATGAAGCTATGGATCGTCTCGCCCCAGGTGTAGATCGCGGCTCGCTTGACTTTGCCGTTGGCGTCTTCCATCACCTGCGGCTCGAGAGCGCTGCGGGCACCGCGTGCGAGCGCCTCGCGATAGGCTTTCTCCGCGTCAGGCACGGTCAGGGCGACATCTTTCGCACCGTCGCCGTGCAGGTGTTGGTGCTGGCAGATGGGCGAGTCAGGCGCCAGGCCGGCCGTGAGCACCAGACGAATCTTGCCTTGCTCCAGCACATAGCTGGCGCGATCGCGCATCCCGGTCTCCAGGCCACCGTAGGCGATTGGCTTGAAGCCAAAGGTCGTGGTGTAAAAATGCGCCGCTTGCTTGGCATTACCGACGTAAAACTCAACGTAATCCCAACCCTTGATGGGCATGAAGTCTTGCTCTGCCATAGTGAGGCTCCCCTTTGTGAATCATGCTGTCAGCCCGCGCGGACTTCGTGGTTGGCGGCGTGCGTGGGGGGAGAATGCTCGCGCCGTATGTTGTCGCAAGGATAGGTCTTGTCAGCGAAGACGAGCGCGACGCGCACACACCGCCGCCAATAGCTGGCGCGCATGGGGGCAGGCCGGCTACAGTGCCGCTCACAAGGCTTCATCTGTTGTGCACGGATGGCGCACACCCGCCGCGACTCCTTCAAGGCCACATGGCACATACGCAGGGCCAGGCGTGAGGTATCGGGGCGGCGCTGCCCCTGTTTCGGTTGGCATTATAGCATGGCAACTGGCGACGAGTGATAAATGGCGGCTCATGTTTGGCGCACGCTTGGTGCAATGGTCATGTTTGCCGTTGACGCCCAGGATTGACGCCGCTATACTGGACGCCATGTTGGCATGGTGAGGCGGTGAGAAGGTAGGTCTTCGCCGGCCCCGCCGACTGACGGGAGTCACCTGCATGGCCTACGGGCTTGAAGATGCCCTTCCACTTGGGACCATCGTGCATGAGCGCTATCGCATTGACGCGATTGTTGGTCGCGGCGGTGTGGGCACTGTATATCAAGTGCACGATGTGCTTTTTGGCAAGAACAATGCCTACGCCCTCAAGGAGCTTGCCGACCCCTCCGACGGGGCTCGCAAGCAATTTGAGAACGAGGCCCAGTGGCTGCAAGCACTTGACCACAACAATATCCCTAAGGTGCGCGAATTCTTCCTATGGGAAAATCGCATGTACCTGGTCATGGATTTTGTGGATGGCGAGAACCTCGAGCAGCGACTGATGCGCGAGGGTGGGCGTGGCTTGCCTGAAGCGCAGGTCCTCAATTGGATCATGCCAATCTGTGACGCCCTTACCTACCTCCATACGCGCGTCCCGCCTATCCTCCATCGCGATATCAAGCCGGCGAATATCATCGTCACCCCGGCAGGCCACCCCGTCCTGGTAGATCTCGGCATCGCCAAGCAGCATCTACCCGGAGCGGGGTTGACGGCAACGTTTGTGCGCAAGGCCGGCACTGAGGGGTACGCCCCACCTGAGCAATATACGACTGCGGGGAGGACCGGCCCCTGGTCGGATGTCTATGGGCTTGGCGCGACCTTGTACGAGCTATTGACGGGTCAGGTGCCGCCGACCGCGGTCGAGCGCGTGGCTCTAGATGCCAGCACGGTGCGCCCCCGCGCCGTGAATTCCGCGGTCAGCGCGATTGTGGACGACGCGATTATGCGCGCCCTGGCCGTGCGACCAATCGATCGCTTTCAGACGATCGCTGAGTTCGTCGCGGCGGTCCAGGGGCTGCCCCCCCCACCCCCGCAGCCACGCACGGCGGATCCGGCCTTCAGGAGCTTTCCCAGCCGCGGCTCAGACTTCCCGATGGGCTCCGGCTCCACGAACAGCGGTGGGCTCGGTCTGGGCATTGGGTCCGGTCCCTTTGTGCGCAGCGGCCCGAATCCCCCGGTGCAATCAAACCCATTCATCAATAGCGGACCGACCTACTCGCCGCCACAGCCCAGGCCCGCAGCGGGTGACGCGGTGAGCGATCTCCCATCGTTGGGTGGGCCAATGGGCCCATCGGTGCGTCAATCTGTCGCACCGTCCATCATCCCGATGCCTGCCCACGCGCCGGGAAGCCTGCCCCCGTTGAATCCGTCTTTCTCCAATGGTGCGGCTTCCGTGCCTGTCGGTCGTGCTCCAGTAAAGTCGTCGTGGATACGCTCGAGACCGCTAGTGGGGGACGTTGCGGATCTGGGCGCACGCGCGCCAAGCACCGGAGCGGGCAATCGCTCGCGCATCAGACTCTCACTCGTCATTGGTCTGGTCGTTGCACTTGCCGTGCTGGTCGGCGCGGTCCTCTTTGGGCAGCCCTTGCTCAATGGCGCACTGGGCTCTTTCTTCCCACCTGATCGCTCAACGGCGGAGAATACCGTGAATGGGTATTTCGATGCCCTGACCACGAGCAACTATGACCGCGCATGGCAATATCTGGCGGACAGCCGTAATAGCCCTCAGAACAAGACGGCGGTGATCAGCCGCCTCAGCGATGACGAGCGGAATCTGGGTCGTGTCACCAGCGTGGCCGTCAAGCAGCGGGCACAAGACACTTCAGGGCGTGTCAACATCACTCTGAGCGTGACGCGCGCGCGCGCCCCAAACCTACCTCTGACTGTCGTAGTGTCGCTATCACAATACAACGGCACTGACTGGCTCATCGAGAGCCTGACCACGGTCTGACGTGTCTCACGGCTTCTGGCGGAGCTTCGCCCAATCAGTGGTGAACTGCGCATAAGCCTGTGTGCTGATCTCGTCGCTCAGCAGCGTCCGAATGACCTCGGGTGACGCCGTGATATCATGCGCGCCCGCAAGGAGCGCGTCTTCCACATCCAGCGCTGACTTCACGCTGGCCACCAGCACGCGCGGCGATGGGTTCGCCAGCTCGGCAATCTTGACCATATCGCCGATACGCTTCCTCGGGTCGAGTCCGGCCTTGCGCATCCTCCCAAGATAGGGAATGATCCACTCGGCGTTGACCTGGATGGTCAGCCAGGCCTGCACCAGCGTGGTCACCGCGGTGAACGAGAGCCGGGCTGCCTGCTGACGCAGGGCGCGAGCCGTGGTGAGGCCTATAGCGCTCGGTGGCAGCTTGACTACGACACGGGAGGGCTCGATCTCGATATAGCGCATCGCGGCGGCGAAGAGCGCGATCGCATCGCCAGCCATGGGCTGCATGAAGACAGGCCCCGGTACCACCGCCAGCAGGCCGCGCAACACCTCGATATCAGACGCCCGCTGCCCTTTTTCGTGAGCCGCCAGCAGGATGGATGGGTTCGTCGTTGCGCCTGCCAGAGGATGTTCCGCGGCGAGGCGCTCGACCTCGGCCAGAATCGCGCAGTCAGCCATGAGCCCCACGGCTATCCTCCCTCGGGTTGTGCTGAGTTGTCGAGCGCATCGAGCTTGCGCAGCTGGGCCTGATTCCAGGTGTCGGCGTCTGGTGCAGTGGCCAGCCAGGTGTCGAGAATCTCCCGCGCGATCGCCTCTGACGTGGCGCGCAGGCTCAGCGCCAGCACATTGGCATCGTTCCACCGGCGAGCGCCACGGGCTGTCTCGGCGTCGCCGCACAGGGCCGCCCTGGCCCCACGCACCTTGTTCGCCGCGATGCTCGCCCCGGTGCCGGTCCAGCAGCAGACGATTCCTTGATCCACCTCACCCGAAGCGACCAGCCGGGCGACGGTCGAGCTCGAGTCAGGCCAATCTGCGCCCGCGCCGGGCCGCAGCGCGCCGCACGCGATAACCTCATGGCCACGCGTGGCCAGGTCCTCGATCAACATCGTCGTCAGGTGTGTGGCTTCGTCGCTGCCAATGGCGATACGCATAGCAGGCCTCCACGAGGGCATAGGCGCGCCTGCCCAGAGTGTAGCACGCCCGGCCAAGGATGCGGACGCTAGAGCCCGCCCAGCAGAGGATAGGAGTAGCGCTCGCCCTGGAAGGCCTTGATGCCGCCGATGATGCTAAAGACCATCTGGATGAGGCCGCCGATGATGGCGAGCCCAATGACGGCGAAGTAGCCAATGAAGATCCACGCGGGGAAAGAGCCAGGGTCTGACGAGCCGAACCCACCAGATGAAAGCAGCCCAATGCCGCCGAAGACGACCACGAAGTAGAGGGCGATGAACATGGCCTGAAGCAGCGCGAAGAAGAGGTGAAAGACAAACGCCTGCTTCCCGTGCCGCGCGGTAAACGGGGATGATGAGCGCGTCACGAGCCATACGATGAGTGGGAATATCACCGGCGCGAAGAATATGCTCAGGTGTGAGAGGCCGGCCAGCACCGTGTCTGAGCTGCTGCGTGGCCGATTCGGGTCCACCGGCGCATAAGGAGAGAAGCCATAGCCGGGGGACGCATAGCCCGGTGGTGGCAGCGGTGGCGCCAGGTCTGGCCGCGCGATATGCAGATCGTGTAGCGCCGTCCAGGCGTCCTGGGGGTGCTCTGGGCTGAGCACCTGCACGGCGGCGTCCGCGCCACGGATAGCGATCGCGGGCGGCGGCATGACGCCAGGCACCGGCAACTCTGAAGGGTCCACGACCATCTGGGCCAGCGTCAGGTCGGCGAGTCGCCAGCTCGCCTCACCAACGATAATCTGCTCAGTCGTGATCTGGCACGCCCGGCCATCCTTCAGGCGAAACGAGCTGCTCATGCGGGTCCTTTCGGAGCTGCCCGCCGCCTAGCTCATGAGGTCGCGGGCGATAACCATGCGCTGCACCTGGTTGGTGCCCTCGTAGATCTGGGTAATCTTCGCGTCTCGCATCATGCGCTCGACGGGGAACTCTTTCATGTACCCATAGCCACCGAGGA
>DASWAC010000567.1:0-5891 GCA_036391335.1 Ktedonobacterales bacterium | reverse complement strand
CTGATGACCCATGGCGATGAGCCAGTGCGCCGGCACGACCTCTCCGCTATCCGCGTGATCGGTGCGACCGGTGAGCCGTGGAACTCGGCGCCATGGCACTGGTGCTTCGAGGTGGTCGGCGAGAAGCGTCGCCCCATCATCAACTATTCCGGTGGGACCGAGATCTCGGGTGGCATCGTCGGCTGCTTGACCATCACGCCCATCAAGCCGTGCTCCTTCTCAGGTCCGGTACCCGGCATCGCCGCTGACGTGGTGGATGACGCAGGCAATCCCCTGCGTGGGCAGGTGGGCGAGCTGGTGATCCGCCAGCCATGGCCGGGGATGACTCGCGGCTTCTGGCATGAGCCGGAACGCTACGAGGCGGCCTATTGGCAGCGCATCCCCAACACGTGGGTGCATGGCGACTTCGCCGCGATCGATGAAGATGGCTTCTGGTACATCTTGGGCCGGTCGGATGATACGATCAAGGTGGCCGGGAAGCGCCTCGGCCCCGCCGAGGTGGAATCCGCTGCGGTGGCTCACCCCGCCGTGGGCGAGGCTGCCGCTGTGGGCGTGCCACATCCGGTAAAGGGTGAGGCCATCGCGGTCTTCTTGGTGACCCGATCGGGTGTCGAGCAGACGGAGGCGCTACGCGAGGAGGTGCGCGCACTCATCACACGGGCGCTCGGCCCGGCCCTCAAGCCCGAGACGGTGCTCTTCGTCACCGCCATCCCCAAGACCCGGAACGGCAAGGTGCTCCGAAGGCTCATCCGCGCGCGTCACCTGGGCCAGACCGAGCTGGGAGACATCTCGTCACTCGAAAGCCCAGACGCCCTCGAAGCCATCGCACACGCTCACTGATTCTAGCGAAGAGGAGACCCGGCATACATGTTCGCAGTAGAGGTCACGACTCCCGAAGGAGTCGCGCGCGTCGCTCTGAATGGGACTCAGGTGAATATCGGCCGCACGAGCGACAATGATATCGTCCTGGCATTTCTGCCTATCTCGCGCCATCACGCCGAGATGCGCCTCTTCCGTGGCTCATGGTGGATCGCTGATTTTGGCAGCACGAATGGGATCTATATCGAAAATGAGCGTGTGAAGATGCGTGAGCTGCGCGACGGCGACATCATCGTCTTCGCGCCAGGCATCAGCATGCAGCTCATCAACCTCAGCACGTCGAACGCTGGGTCATACCCCGTGCAGCCGCAACAGCCCACCAATCCAGGTGGCTGGATCGAGCCGCCACCGCTCACCAGGCCAATCGCCGATGCCGGCGCCCCGGCGGACTGGCGGCCCGCGCCTCAGGCGGACCCGACACCCGACGGATTCGGCGAGGCCGCGCCCGCCACCTGGCAGATGACCTGCACGTGCCCTAGCTGCGGCCAGGAGACGCTGGTACACCTTCCCCTGTGCTCCCACTGCCGCGAGTCGCTCGGCCGCCCGTGCCTCATGTGCGGCCGCTTGCTCTTCCCATCTGAGCCCGCGTGCCCGCAGTGCCAGACGCCCAACCCCAACGCTCCGAGTCCCATCCGCTAGCGCAGTGGGCCATCACCGGGCAGGCGCGAAAAATACATGGTGTCGCGCAGTGAGCCATCATTGACGACCTGATCGTGACGAAACGTGCCCTCATAGATGAAGCCAGAGCGTCTCGCGGTTGCCGCACTGCGCCCATTACGCGCGTCGCAGCGGATGTAGACACGATTCGCGCCAAGTCGTTCGAGGGCGAAGGTGGCGATCAGGCGGACTGATTCAGTCATGAAGCCCTTTCCGGTCATGGCTGTGTGCAGCCAATAGCCGATCTCAAAGCTGGGCACCTGCGGGTCACGTGGGTGCAGCCCTATCCCACCGGCGAGGCGACCTGTCGCGCGCTCCCAGACGCCGCAGGTGTAATCGAGCGCCTGGGTCATCTCCATCTGCCCCAGGAACGTCACGGCGTCGTCGAGAGTGCGATAGCTGGCCACCCAGGGCAGCCATGGCAAGAGCTCGGCGCGAGACGCGATCACCGCGGCGAACAGATCACCGGCATCCGCCTCGCGAAAGCGGCGCACCACCACGAGATCACCAGCGAGCTCACCCAGCTGGGGCAGTGGCGGAAAGTTGGCAGGTTCACGCATGACAAGCACCTCGATAATAAGTGGGCTGAGCTATTTTGGGGACCCAGTGGAGAGCCCAGCGTAATCCTTCATAGGCCGCTCGTAAAGTCATTTTGCCACGCCAGGATGCGCCGAGGCTGCATGCTCAGCGCGATCACGCCGGGCATGCCCAGCTTTTGCCACGTGACAAAGCCATCAGCGCCCGTGCTTTGCGCGACGAAGAGTGAGAGGACCGTCCCGTGCGTGACGATGGCCACGTTGCCCGCCGGATGGGTGAGCTCCACACGTGCCACCGCCGATGAGAAGCGGCAAAGGGACTCAGCCGCTGTTTCGCTGCCAAACACCAGCTCCTCGGGCTCTGCGAAGAAGCGCCGCACCATGCGCTCGAAGCTCGCCTGTGCGAGCAGTGAGACACCAGTGCGCTCGTGCTCGTGCAGGCCCGGCGCGCATTCGCCCCGCAGCTTCAGACGCCTGGCGATGAGCGCGCAGGTCTCGGTGGCCTTGGGCTCATCGCTGGAGATGATGCTGGCCGGTGACCACTGCGCCAGATAGTCCGCCAGGGGAGCGCACGACTGCCGGCCCTCGTCACTTAGCATCCAGTCACGGGCGGCGATGCCATCCACAATGAGCGGGGCCGCATGCCGAACGAGCAACAGCACGTGCTCGCCGGGCTGGCCATCAGGTGGTGTCACGGCCACGAGCTCCAGCGGCTACAGTGGGATGCGATAGTAGCCATAGGTCGTTGTAGTACGAAAGCCGACAGATGTGTAGAGGGCTTGCGCCGGTGCGTTTTCGCTCTCGACCTCAAGATAGCATGTTTCATGGCCACGGCGCTCCGCGAGATTCATGACCTGCAGTAAGGTCTCGCGCCCATAGCCCATGCGACGCTGCGCGGGATCCACCCCAAATGCATAGATGCCAGCGCGGCCAGCGCTGAAATACACTTTCAGCGACGAGACCGGCGTGCGACCCACCATGCCGACATAGTACGCGCTCTGGGTATCGCTCATCTCCACGGAAAGCGACGCGCGCACTCGGTCCACCGGATCACCAAAGGCCGCAGCCGTGATGGCGGCGATCGCGTTGATGTCGGCCGGCTCGGCGAGACGCACTATAAGCTTCATGCCGCGCGCGGGCTTATGGCGCTGGGCATGCGCCTCCATGTGATGCTCGCGGAAGTCCAGAGCATAGTGAGCGGCGGTCACCAGGCGCTGCCCGCTCCGGGAAGCATCCTCGCAGATGAGCAGCGTATTCTGCACCCCCGACGAACGTGCCGCCTCCAGCGCTGCGCTCAGCAGCAGGCGACCGATGCCACGCTGACGCCACGCGGGTGCGACCATGCCACATACCTCGATGGACCCCGGGCCACCCTCGATGCCAAAGTAGCCCACCAGGGTGTCGCCCGCGTAACACAGGAACGAGCACTCTGGCAGGCTGCACCACGGGCTAGGCAGGTTGAGCTTCAACGTGATCCCCTCAGCCTGGTTGCAGACACGGCGCAGGGCCTCTGTCTCCGCGAGCTGAGCGGTGGTCAGGGTATGTGTGCGCACGAGCTGGGTTGCGGGAGGGATCATAGCCTGCTCTTACCTCGTGAGAACGTCACCATGTCCAATAGCGCTCGATCTGGATTCCCGGGTACGTCCGGCGAATGCTGGAGGCGTAGTCTTTGATGGTGGAGCGCATCTTGTCCTCGGTCTGAAAGAGGACCGGCACCTGACTGCGATAGCGCAAGATGGCGTCTTCCTTGAGCTGAGCCGGCAGGTTGGATATTTCCACCATCTCAGGCTCCATGGCGATGCCCAGCTCTTTCTGGCGTCCTTCCAGCGCGCCCTTGCGGGTGACGTGAGGATAGTCTTCATAGAATTTGACTGTGATCTTTTGCTGGGCCAGGCGATCCGCTGCCGAGCAGCAAATCTGGTGATCCACATGCCTGCCAACGCCGAGCGGGGCGTAGATGACCGCCTGTGATGCGCGCTCGTGCAGCTGGAGCAGCACCTTGGCGATCTCTTCATCCAGGCTCTGGTCGCTCGGCTGCACCTGGCCAAAGAGCGATTCATTGTCCGGGTAGGTAGCCGGATTGCCACGGTAGGGCGCATCGGCGAAATCGAGCCAATAGGCGTCGGCGCCCAAGGTGGTCAGGGCTGCCTCATCTTCGGCCTGGCGCATGCCCACTGCCTCCGCCGCATCTGTGCCCAGGCCGTCACGCGCGATGAGCTGCCGCGCGAAGGGGCTCAGCGGCGTTCCAGCAGCGGGCGCGCCACCGAATGCGGTCACCACCAGCACCTTCTGCCCGGTCAGCTTCTGCAGCGCGATGGTGCCACCGCATGAGAGTGCGGCATCGTCGAAATGCGGCTGGAGGTAGATGTGCCGGTAGTTCTGGTCAACCTGATCGAGAGATGCGAGCTTCACTGGTCCTCCTCGTGCCCGACCCGGGCAGTCAACATGATAGCATCCGCGCCAGCCGGACACTCGGCGCGTAACGTGATGAGAAACTCCTCAGGCACCGGGGCTTCCAGAGTGAGCGGCTCATCGAGCCCGGGCAGACGGACGGTCAGCCGCCAGGCGTGCAGCATCAGCCGTGACGTGCTCTCACCCTCGCGGTCAGCATCACTGTAGACGCGATCACCCAGCAGGGGATGCCCAAGTGTCGCCAGGTGCGCCCGAATCTGATGCGTGCGCCCCGTGCGCGGTCGAGCTTCGAGCAACGCAGCCCGAGGCCCCACCGCGAGCGTCCGATAGCCTGTCTCGCTGAGCTTGCCCTCAGGGCTGGCGATGACTCGCCGGCGGTCCAGCGGATCGCGCGTGAGCGGGAAGGTGATCGTTCCCGCCGCCGGCTCGGGGATGCCGTGGGTCACGGCGAGATAGCGCTTCAGAATCTGCCGCCGCTCGAATTGACGCACCAGCTCACGGCGCGCCTGCTCTGTCTTCGCGAAAAGCACTACGCCAGAGGTATCGCGATCGAGCCGATGCAGCAGGCATGGGCGCTCTTCGCCCCGCGCCGCTTGCCGCGCGAAGACGGCTTGCGCCAGTGTGCCCTCCAGGTTGCGATAGGTGGGGTGGGTGACCTGGCCACAAGGCTTGTAGACCGCAAGAACGCTGGTGTCCTCATAGAGCGCCACGACGTCATCGGTAGCGTGTGCCACAGATGGGTGGAGGTCGAGCGTCACGGCGGGCTCCTGGCATGCGAAAGATTCGGGTATCCAGTCAAGTATAGCCGAGGGGTGTCGCCTCGCGCTAGAGCCCGCGGCGTGTCACCAATGCGGCAAACCCTGGCCGTGCCGGCTCATGTGGACGCTGATGTGATGCGGCAGGCTCAGAGGCCACTTCTCAGGAGAATCACTGCCAGGCATCCGAAGCGGCCGTGGCTCCCCGACATCACCAGCGCATGTGCTGCCAGACCTACCACTTGCGCTCAGCCACACTTCGTGGCTACACTGCTCATGGCTACGATGCCGAATGCGAGCCACGCCGGTGCACTGATGGACCGGCGCATCATAGGCGGGAGCCTTCTCAGTGCGCTATGTACCCAACCTGCTGAGTGCCGCGCGACTTCTCGCCGTCATCCCAATCGTCTGGCTCATCCTCATCAATACCCCGGCGACCTACGCCTGGGCAACGGTGATCTATTTCTTCAGCGCCGTCTCCGACACCGTGGATGGCCGCATCGCTCGGCACTTCCACCTCGTCTCGCGGCTGGGCATCTTCCTCGATCTCACCGCGGATAAGGGCTTCGTCATCAGCATCCTTGTCGCACTGGTGCAGGTGGGCCTGGTGCCCGCATGGATCACCATCGTCATCGTGCTGCGCGAGTTTGTC
>DASWAC010000566.1:0-3414 GCA_036391335.1 Ktedonobacterales bacterium | reverse complement strand
TGTCGGCGATGATCCCCGCCACAGCTGACTGCGGCGGCATCAGCAGCGCGACGGCGGCTCCCATCGAGAATCCATGGATGTAGACAGCGTTGGATCGCGTTTCCAGCTGCCCGGCGACCACCTCGACTGCGGCGATCAGGTCGTTGACCTCCGCATTGCCGCAAGTGGTGGGAATGTTCGCGCTCTGGCCATGCCCCCGATAGTCGAACAAGAAGATATTGACCCCGTGGGCATACTCCAGTGCGGCGACCGAGCGGAAATAGGCGGAGGGCAAGTGAAATCCATGGCTGATGATGATGGTTGGCGCCATCTGCGGTTGCGCCCAGAACTCGCCACGAAGCGCCACGCCATCTGCTGCCACAAAGCTCACGCTACGCCGCATCTCGCCAGGCGGCTCCGCAACCGCTTCAGGAAATTTCCAGCCTCCCCAGAGCGGGCTGTCGGGATCGAGAGTCACCCCTGGGCGCGTGAACTCGCTGATAAAGCGGTGGCCAAGCGCGAGCGTGACACCACCGGCGACCAGGCTTACGACAGCGCCACCGGCGGCCACTCCCGCGGCAAGCGCCTTCACATTGGGCATGGATACCTCTTACCCTGCGCATCCACGAGGACAACTGCGAACCCCCGGATGCGAAGGCTCTTCCTATTCGGAGAGGAATAAGGGGCGAGATGTTTCAGCGTGGTTCCTGTCTTGGCTCTCAATGGCATGCGCACGGCTGACATCTACAGGCCTGCGGCTGCAGTTAGCGGGCAGGCAGCCTGGCTCGGGCGAGCAGCGCGAGCTTTCTCTTAGGGAAGGGGGTGACGAACACGCATGACGTCGTGCGAATCGTCTATCCGCAGGGAGGCAATGAGTTCGTTGGCATCTCGCCGCGCGGCTCTTTCTCTCCCTGAGCGAGGGTTAGGTCAGCGGCGCGACATAGCTGGCGTACTCCTGCTGCGCTTGCGAGCGTGCACTCCCACCGCGTGGCTTGCGCCACAGGAACAGTGCCGGGGCTACGCTCACGAGCGCAATGGCGGCCGTCGCCATGAAGAGCTCGCCAAAGATCGTGTGCAAGGTCACCATGACGTCCGCTGGTGAGAGCGACGGCGTCGGCGCCACGAGTGCAGTAAATCGCGAAACCGCGTACAGCAGCGCCCAGGAAAGCCCTAGCAGCATGCCCGCCATGCGGAGCACCGTAATGACCGCCCCAGCCATGCCTTCACGGCCAGTGCCAGCGGCATTGAGCGCGCTCGTGCTGGTCGGCGCGATCACCAGGCCGAATCCAAGCCCGGCCAGAGTCGTCGCCACGGTCATCTGCCCCACACCCACGCTCGCGGGCCACTGGCTCATCAGGAAAAGCCCGAGAGCCGAGAGCAGCGTGCCTGTGGTCGCGCCAGGAGAACATCCAAACCGTGTGGACAGCCAACCGCCAGCGAGCGCGCCGAGCGGGATGAAGATCGTCATGCGCAAGAGGGCGAAGGCGCCAGCGAGACCCCCGGCGGTGGGTTGAAGTGTCGTCATGAACGCAGGAATCAGCACGATAGCCACGACAAGGCTCACTCCGGTAAAAAAGCTGAGCAGCGCGGCGGCGGAAAATGCGCGCTTGCCAAACTGGCGCACGTCAATCGCTGGCGAGCGGCGGCGCAGCTCGATAAGAATGAAGAGGCCCAAGAGAATAGCTGCGGCAAGGAGGAGCGCTGGCTTCGGCGCGACGACAGAGCTCGACACGGTAAATTGACTCTGCAACCCGAACCCTGCCGCGAGACACACCAAAAACCCGCCCAGCAGTGACGTGCCGAGGAGATCAACACGACCTCGGGCAGCGGCAAAACGTGGCAGCGCAAACGCCCCAGCAGCAAGCAGCCCCAGTGCGACTGGGATGTTGAGATAGAAGATCCATTGCCAGCCAAGCCGGTTGTTGATCTCCGCGCCCCAGAGCGGGCCGAGCAGTCCACCAAGCTCAGCGACGGCGCCCACGACGCCGAGGGCAAGCCCGCGACGGCTGACCCCGAAGAGATCACCCACCACCGCGAGCGCCACGGGAACCAGCGCCCCGCCACCAATGGCTTGAATGAAACGCGCGCCAACCAGAATGGAGAGGGCCGGGAGTGATGTGTCGATACCAAGGTGGCCGAGCGCAAGCAGAGCCTTCTGCATCAACAGATAGAGGGGAGTGAGGACCGCGCCACCAAGGGTAGTCGTATCAGGGGCGATAGAGCTGCCGAGCGCTGGAGCCAGCCCGCAGCAGAGCGAGCCGAGCGCAAAGAGGACGAGACAGACGGCAAAGATCAGCCGGCGACCGTAGATGTCTGAGAGGCGACCCATCAGCGGCATCGCGACAATGTAGCCAAGGAGATAGCCGTTGACAATCCAGGCGGCACGATCGAGCTCATTGACCGAGACGCCGAGATCCCGCATGAGCCCAGGTCCAGGCGTGGTCGGATTCAGCATGGTGACCAGCACATACTGGTCCAGTGCGGAGAGGAAGACGGCGAGGCAGACCACCACCATCGCCAGCCGCGCACCGAGCGTGAGCCGGCCATCCGGTCCACGGCCGGCGTCTTGACCAGGGGCCATGTATGCGCCTCCTCTCCGCGCCGCATAGCGGCTCGACGGCTGTTGATCGTAGAAGGTTCGCGCTTGCCCGGCCAGGCGTCCATCGGGGGCTGTCTAGGAGCGGCCGCCGTCCCTACCGGATCACTAGAGGGGGCGGTGCAGCCTCGCCCTGTGCCGTCGCACGGCTAGCCACAGCCACGGTGGCACGGCCGCTAGGCGCCAGGTGGCGGGCTGATGGTCACCGACTCGTCGAAGCTGGACAGGTAGATCGTGCGCAGCGTTTGGTCAGTGTCGAACGAGGTCAGCTTGCCCGGAATGGCTACAGCCCGCAGCTGCCCATCGTCCTTGCCGATGTAGAGGTTCACCGGGATCTGCTGACCCGCGGGCACCTGGCCCTGGGTGAGCGCCGAGAGTTGGTCACTAGAGATCTTGGCGGGAATCTTCCAGGAAGAGACGCCATTCGCACTGCCGTCACTCGCTGCGCCGACACCCTTGAGACTGGCAAGGATCACCGGGATTCCGGCCGCCAGGAACTCACCGACGCCCTGATACTCGTCGGCGGATTGAAATTGGCCGCCAGTCAAGGGAGTCTTGGCCCATGCTTTATCATTCACGACGATGACCTGGATGCCCTTGATAAGTCCAAACATGGTGGTCACGTCCGCGGTGGCGCTCATCCGATTATCCTGCTTGGCAACGTCTTTGATCACGTCCCCTTCGGCGGATGCGATGTCGGTATTCGCGCCGCTCGGCGTGCCGCCGTGGTCCTCTTTGATCGTGAAGTGAAATGACGTGTCAGCGGCCAGCTTCGTGGCCGCCGCTGCCAGCAGCACGGTGGAGTTAGGCGTGGGGCTGGCGCCGCTGCAGGCTGCCAG
>DASWAC010000565.1:0-6177 GCA_036391335.1 Ktedonobacterales bacterium | reverse complement strand
CGGATGAGCGCGCCCGTCTCACCGTCCATCCGATTGCTGACCCCCGCGGATGAGCACACCATCCGTGAGCTGCTCGCTGCCGCGGACCATGCTATCTGCCAGCCCTATCCCGGCGATCTGCGCTGGATGCTCGCGCTAGGGATGACCGTGGGCCGCTTCGTCGAGGGTGGCAGGTTCCCCGGACTGCCCTCACGCGACCGGCTGGCGGCGGCGCTCGGCTTGACATGGCCGTCAGCGGGCCAGGCCTGGCTGGGCCTCGCCGTGGCGCGCGACCTGGCCGATATGCCCGCGCTGCGGTCGTCGCTTCACCGTCGCATGGCTGAGGGCGACGTCTCCCGCGTGCTGGCCACCGTGAGCGACGCGGAGCGTGACTGGCTGGGGGCGGCTCTACTCGATAGCGCGCCCCAGACGGTGACGAGCCTCATCACCATGGAGCGGGCGACCGGCGACGGGCTGCCTTGCCGAGACGGCCCGCCAGCCATCGCACGCTTAGGACAAGAGCACCTCGCCGAGGTGGCGGTCCTGGAGGAGCGGCTCTTCCCAGGCTGGGCTCGACATGACAGGACCGCACTGCGCGCCGCGCTGGCTGCCCACCCGCTCTCGCTCGTCGCGCTCGATCATGGCGCCGTCGTGGGCTATGGCCTCGTCGGGCAACGAGATGAGCTGGGCATGCTGGTGCGCCTCGCGGTGGATGCTCCGTGGCAGGGACGGGGAATCGGCGGAAATCTCGTACGGTGTTTGCTGGCTACCTTGGCAAAGACAGGTGCGGCGCGACTACTCTTGAATGTCGAGCGTGGGAACGAGCGAGCGCAGGCGTTCTACCTCAGCCAGGGCTTCACCGAGCACCCGTTGCGCAGCAGTGTCCTCTCGCTCTTGAGCTAGCAGAGTCCACGCCATCGAAGGAGGATCCGCGATGTCGTCTACGTCCGCCACCGGCGCTGCCAAAGGATTTGACCAGATTCCCGTGTTTCATTTCCCTCAGGACTACGCCACCACGATGCCAGCGTTCCTGGGAAAGACGGCGCAGGAGCTGGGGCCTATCTTCCGGCGACATACTCCCGCCGAGCTGCGGCCTTATTTCGGCGAGTGGATCGTCTATCTGGCGGGGCCAGAGGCAAACCGCTTCGTGCTGCACACGCATCGGGATGCCTTTAGTCATGATCGTGGGTGGACGCCGATGATCGGCGAGATATTCGAGCGCGGGCTGCTGAATACGGATGATCCGGAGCATGCCCGCGACCGCAAGATGATGAACCCTGCCTTTGCCATTAGCTATATGAGCCGGTACCTGCCCATCATGAGCCGCATCTTCGCCGAGCGAACGAATGGGTGGGTAGAGCGCGGCGTCGTTGACCTTTATGATGAGATGCGCAAGATTACGTTCGATGTCGCCGCTGAGTGCCTGGTTGGGTTGCGCACCGGACCACAGGTAGATCGGTTGCAGCAGCTCTTCTATTCGATCATGTATGGCTCCGGCCCTAGCGCCATGCAAAGCATGCACGATCTGGAACAAGGCCTCTTTGCCGCACGCGATGAGATGAACGCGATTCTCCTGCGCATGATCGCCGAGCGCCGCACCGCGCCCACCGATGACATTCTCGGCATGCTCGTGCAGGCAATGGATGAGGATGGGAAGCCTTTTACCGACAAGCAGCTGCTGGGACAGATTCATATCCTGCTCCTGGCGGGACACGAGACCACCACGACACTCGCGGCCTGGCTCTTCTACCTGCTGGCCACGCATCCGGATCATTTGGCGCGAGTGCGCCGCGAGATCGCGGAGGTCATGTCGCGCCATGATACTGTGACGCTGGACGCGCTCAAGGAGATGGCAGAGCTGACCCGCGTGGTGGACGAGGTCGGCAGGCTCTATTCTCCGGTGGGCAACGTGCCGCGTGGCGCGGTGAAGGATTTTGAGTTTGCGGGCTACCATGTCCCGGCTGGGACGCGCGTGTGGCTCTCGCTGGTGGCCTCGCATCGCGATCCGCGCCTCTTCGCGCATCCTGAGCGCTTCGATCCCGATCGTTTCGCGCCGCCACGCTCAGAGGGCAAGACGCCGTATTCACTGGTCCCGTTTGGGGGCGGTCCGCGCATCTGCCTGGGGATCAACCTGGCGCAGGTGGAGATCAAGGCCATGGCGGCGTACGTGTTGCCACGGCTTGAGATGACCCCGGTTCCCGGAGCGGTGTTTCAGCAGGCCTATCTTGGGCCGACAGCGGTGATCGTCGGTGGGCTGCCCATGCGGGTGACGACGCTCAACGCTTGAAGATATCGAAAGGCTTGTTGCGGTTGAGCACCGACTGCTCGCGTGCTCGATCGCTCGCCGCAGCGCCACCAAGATGAGCTTGCCACTCGGCCGGGGCGTCTTTGCTCTCGCCGCCGTGGGGCGTGATGCGCTTGCGCACGCGGCAGAGCACCGGCGTGGTGAGTGCGGCCCCCGCGAGGATCACTTGGCCACGTGAGAGGGCAGGTAGGTGGTCGAGCAGTTCGCGGCCCACGCCTTCGACAGCGGCGGCAACGCGACTTTGGTCCACCTCATTGACGATGCGCAATATGCACTGTGTCAGGCATTGGCTCAGCACGTCGTCATCCAGCTTGCCCGGGCGCTGGCTGATCAGCCCGATACCGATGCCGAACTTGCGGCCCTCGGCGAGCACCTGCTTCAAGATGCCCGCGCTCACGGCCTCGCCGCCATGCGGCGCAAAGTGATGTGCTTCTTCGAGGAGGACGAAGACAGGATAGGGCAGGTGCCGCTCGTCCCCTTCGGCGACCTTGCCGCGGTCCGTATCCATCCGCGCCTGGTACACGCGCCGCAGCAGCGTGGCGACGATGACCTGCTGGTCGCGCTCGTCAATCTCGTTGAGCTGCAAGACGGTGCATTGTCCCGGCTTGAAGAGCTCGCGCAGCTGCAAGTGCTGGTACGGGTCAAAGACGATCCCGCTGTCGCCGAGGCGCTGATCGATCTTCCACTCCAACGCCTTGACCGTCGTCTGGGCGCTCTCGTCCCCGCCATCATCGCGGCTGCTGGCGACTTCCGCGACCTTCTGCTTCAGGTCCTCGGCGGTCCAGGGCCGGCTCTTGAACTCTTGCTTGAGCTTATCGAAGGCGCGCCCTAGGAAATGGTGCTGCTTCTCGGTGAGATTGGGGAGCAGGTAACGGAGGTCACCGACGGTCAGGGTGTTGAGCCGAACCTTCACCTGGTCGTGCAGAAAGATCTTGACATCCGCGTGATAGCCAGGGCGGGCGCCTTGCCCGGCCTTGCCATTGGCCGCGGGTGCCGCGAACTCGCCGGAGTTCATCATCTCCTGCAGCGTGGTGTATTCGCCGTGAGGATCCACGATGACGACCGCCGCGCCGTTATACGGCTTCATCAGCTCTTCGATCAGCACGCTCGCGAGATAGCTCTTGCCAGCGCCGGTGCTGGCGATGATGGCCAGATGGGTGCTGACCAGCTCTTTCACATTCAGCACGATCGGCACGCCATTCTCGGGCCGCGTGAGCAGTGAGCCGATGTGCGCGCTGCCTATCTCACCCGGCAGGCGCGACGAGATGACCTGGCCGAGCCAGGCATCGTCAGCGAGATAGATCGGCGTGCCCGAGGTCGGTGGGATCCACGGATTCACGAACGTCCGCAACTCGGGGTCGAAATAGCCCATGATGACGACGTGCATCTCGAAGAGGTCGTTGTCGCGCTGATCATAGCCGACGAGGCTCGCGACCTGTGACGGGGCGATATCGGGCTCCGCCAGGAACGAGTCTGGATAGAGCCGTACCGGCACCCTCCGCACGATGCGACCGAGCACCCGGCTCCGCGTGGTGTTTGCGCCGGCCCCATTCCCGGTGGCGGCGACGACGGCTTCGTCGAGGTGATAGTAGACATACTCGCCGCTCTTGAGCAGGCGATGCTCGTCGCGCGAGATGAAGGTATATTCGTGGATAGTCTCGCCGGGGCCTTTGGTGATGCCCACCGCGGCGGGGGCTGGTGCTGCGGTGCTCATTGGGTGGCCTGCACTTTCAGGCGCCAGGCAAGGTTGCGCTTCACGATAGTCAGCAGCGAGGTGTTCTCGGGAAAGATACGCTCGAGCCGCTCCACCGTCTGCAGCAGCGCCATCGGCAGCAGTGGGTGGTTCTGGGCGATGAGATGCGGCAGATAGCCCAGGTGCAGGTACGGTTGCGAGCCACCCGGCGGCCGGTCGTCGGCAAAGCGGTGGAAGGCGCGGAGCTCGTCGTCGGTGAGCGGGTGCACCACCGCGCCCAGGTCGGAGCTGAACTCAGGCACGCCGTGGATGACACGGGCTGCCCGAGACGGAGCCTGATAGACCGTGCCGAGCAAGAGGATCGAGATGAGCACCGCGCGCTCGTTCACATAGTCCGGCGAGAAGAGCGTGACCTGGTCGCCGTGTGAGAGGCGCGGGCCCAGTGTGCCGAAGTCGGGGTCGAGCAGCACGGTGTCATACACCATGCCAACTGCCCATGAGCCGGGTGTCCAGGGGCTCGCTGCGGCAGGGCCAGCCGCATCGGCGGACGGCGCCACCCGCAACGGCACACGAACGAAGCTGCCAAACGCGTAGTCAGCCGGCTCAGGGATGGTGGCCGTCTCGCCCTGGCCGTAGATCTGGCAGATATAGCGGACCTGCGAATCGGCGCGGACGATCTTGCCGAGCTCAACCTGCCTGTTGCGCGCACGCGCTGCTGTCTGCACTCCGTGCTCCTCTCGCCACTTCGGCGCATTTGCCCGGCAGTATATCACCGGCCGCTCTCGGGCCCCGCCAAATAGGCTGTCTGCGCTATGCGCTCAGCGCGGCGAGCGCGACGGCGACCCGAGCGCCGACGTCGGCATTGTTCAGCAGCAAGGCGCGGTTGGCCACCACACTCCGCCCACCCGTCAGCGCTGCCAGGCGGCTCAGGAGGAAGGGCGTGACCGCCGAGCCGTGCACTCCCTCGCGTTCCGCGTCAGCGAGGGCCCGCTCGACATGCTCGTCAACCATCGCGTGCGATAAGGCATGCTCGGCCGGGATGGGCACCGTCACCAGCACCCCGCCGCCCAGGCCACTCGACCATTGCGCGTGGGCGATCGCCGCGATATCCTCTGGCGAATCGCTGCGGTGAGGGACACGTAAGCCACTTTCACGGCTGTAGAATGCGGGAAGCTCATCGGTTCCAAGGCCAACGACCGGCACGCCATGCGTCTCGAGGTATTCGAGGGTGCGCGGCAAATCCAGGATCGCCTTCGCGCCGGCGCAGACCGTTGCTACGGGAGCTCGTCCCAGCTCGATGAGGTCGGCGGAGATGTCGAGCGAGAGCTCGCCGCCACGATGCACGCCGCCGATGCCGCCCGTGGCGAACGTGTGGATGCCGGCCAGCTCGCACGCTGCCAGGGTCCCCGCCACGGTGGTGGCTGCCAGCGTGCCACGAGCCAGGGCTACGGCGATGTCGCGGCGGCTCGCTTTGAGGACACCCTCGGCAGTGCCCAGGCGCTCAATCTCGCTGCGGCTCAGGCCGACGACGATCTTCCCGTCCATCACTGCGATCGTCGCGGGCACGGCGCCACGCGCCCGAATCGCCGCCTCCATGGCCGTGGCGACCTCCACATTGGCCGGATAGGGCAGCCCGTGCGCGATGACGGTGGACTCCAGCGCGACCACCGGTCCGTCCGCCGCCAAGGTCTCCGCGACCTCTGGGGACACCCGCAGAGAGGAAGAGTCAGTCATGATGCTATCCTTGTCTCTGGCGCCAGTCACTCGGCGCGGGATGGGATCGTTTCATTCTACCAGCGACGTATGTGCCGGAAGGGGAAGCCGCACCCAAGAGTCGCTGTGGACGTTGCAGAAGTATGCTAGCACGAAGATGTGAGCGTAGAGCGCGTGTTTCCTGTCATCTCACACCAAGACGCCGTGATTCGCCTGGTTGTTGCCACCGTGACCGGCTCACTCATTGGGCCAGAGTGCGAGATCGGTGAGCAATCGGCCGGGCTGCAGACGCACGCGCTGGTTTCTCTGGCCGACGCGCTCTTCCTGCTGCTGGTGATCAAGCCCATCGAGCGCCGCCTCTTCCCACAGCGCTTCCAACAGATCGTGCGCGTCAAGCTCAAGGACACCGAGGGTATCAGTGATGTGCTCTCGCGTATCTCCACCGAGGCCTAGCGGCGACAAATCCGCATCTTTGACATGGCGGTGA
>DASWAC010000564.1:0-7454 GCA_036391335.1 Ktedonobacterales bacterium | reverse complement strand
GCCTCGAAGGCGGAAGCGCCGAAAATGGTAGTAGACCGTCTGCCAAGCAGGGAAGTTCGAGGGGAGATACCGCCAGGCGCAGCCGGAACGCACTACGTAGAAGATAGCGTCGAGAATGCGGCGCAGTGAGTGCGTTCGCGGTCTGCCCCGCGGTGACAATGGTGGAAGATAGCGCTGCACGCACTCCCATTCCGCGTCCGTCAGATCGCTCGGATAGACCATGCTCATGTACTGAAGCCTACAGCGTTACGTCATAGCGGTGCCTATCCAAAACACACTCTAACCTTGACCGAAGAAAATCATGTGATAACCGTACGATGGTCCCGCCACTGGCCGCAAAGGTGCCCACGCGCCGCTGTTGCCCGCGCGTCGTCGCCCCAGTAGGATGCTTCCCCGACGGCTGCCCCGGCAGGCCCTTGGTCAGCTGATTTGCCAATATGCTTTCGCTTAGCTATCATGAGGCCCCATGAGGGCCGCATTTCAGCGCCCACACGTCAATGCCTCGATGGTCTCCCCAGGAAAGGGGCCGCATATGCAGGATGATGGGCCGACCCTGCCCAATCTGCCTCCGTATGACAGGTACGACACTCCAGGTCGAGCGCCAGCCTGGCCAGAAGCGGGTGCGCGCCCTCAGCGCTCCTTCCCTTGGCGAGTGCCTCCCCCCATGCTCGTTGCCGGCCTCGAGGTCAGCCTTGGCATCAATATCTCCCTCATCATGATCCTCCTGTCGGTGTTCCTCCTCGCCCGGGCAGGTTACTTCGCCCCACGCACCTCATCCGCCCAGTCCACTTCCACGGTTGCGGCGACGACCGCAGCCGTCAGCGCGACGAGCGCCGCTGCACCACCTGGAGGTTGGCTCCAGGTGGCGCCAATAAGTGTGCAGCTGGGCTGCGACGGGGGCCAGCAGACCCAGTTCGTGGTGCTGGCAAATACCGGCTCGCAGGACGTGCAGTGGCAAGTCGTGTTCGCCGTCTCGGCGGATCAGCCGGGGGTGGAGGTGAGTCCCAGGGAGGGCAACCTCCGAGCAGGCACCAGCATTGTGCTCCAGATCCACAACACCTCCCAATCGGGCGGCCAGCAAGGCACCATGCGCTTTGAGGCTGACACGTCAGCGGCCGGCACGCCGCCCAGCCTCAGCTATGCAAGCGCCGGCTGTTCGTGAGCCCATCGCCACGTCGAGCTAGCGGTTGGAGAGCACACCCAACGAGCATGGTGACATGGCACACTGCCCGAACACGCAGGCGAGGCAATAGGCGCTGCAAACCGGCTCGACTGAGCTTCCATGCCAGTCATCTGAGATGCTCTAAGTAGCGGCCGGCAGGGAGCATGGTATCATGGGGCAACGAGCGCGGCGGGCATAACAAGGGCGCAAGGATATGGGGAAGAACCCTGAGCCGATGGGCGTTACCCACGGATGGGCTGACGTCAACGGTATCCGCGTGCATTTCGTCGAGGCTGGCTCATCCTCAGCGCCACCGGTGTCCCTGCTGCATGGCTTTCCTCAGAGCTGGCTCATGTGGCGGCTGATCCTGCCAGAGCTCGCCGCGCACTTTCACGTGATCGCACCGGACTTGCGTGGCTACGGCGATTCTGCCAAGCCTGGCGGGGTAGCAGGCTACGACAAAGGCACGATGGCCGCGGATGTGCATGCGCTGCTCGCACAGCTCGGCGTTGGCCGTCATCTGCTGATTGGGCACGATCGTGGCGCACGAGTCGCTCGCCGCTATGCGCTGGACTATGCTGGCGACGTGGTGGGCGCGGCCTTGCTCGATATCCTTCCCGAGGAATGGATCTATGATGCGCTGTCCGCGGGAGAAGCGGCACAGCGCTACTGGCACTGGACCTTCCACCTCGTCCACGATCTTCCCGAGCGATTGATCGCCGGCCAGGAGGACACGTATCTCGCACATCTCTTCGAGCGCTCACCCGGGTTGCTTGCTCAAATGCGAGCAGACGGCGCGTGGGATGAGTATCTGCGTGCTTTCCGGCAGCCGGGTGCGATCGCTGCCGCCCTGAACGACTATCGCGCGACCTATGCGGTGGATGTGCCACGCTACCGGCGCGAGCGCGAAGCGGGGAGGCGTATGACGGCGCCCACGCTGCTGCTGTGGGGTGAGCGGGGCAATCTGGCCGAGCGAAACGTGCCCGAGATCTGGGGATCAGTAGCGGACAATGTGCGTGGCACGATGATCACCGAGTGCGGACACTATCTGCCAGAGGAGCGGCCCGTGGAAGTCGCCGCACACCTGCTCGAGTTCGCTGCCTCCTGCTTTGCTCCTGTGGAGCTGCCGGCAGCGCCACCCAACTCCACTGGCACGCGGTAAGCATGGCACGGCCAGTGGATGTGACGCCCGCTGGCGCACGACGTGTGCTGGAGACGGGCTGCGGAAGGAGACAACGATGCGACACTATCATGTAGCGGTTCTCCCCGGCGACGGGGTCGGCCCATCGGTGATCGCTGAGGGACTGCGAACGCTGAATCTGCTCGCGGACATACGCGGTGACTTCCGGCTGGTGACTGAGGAGTTTCCCTGGGGCTGCGACTATTACTTGCAGCACGGCATGATGATGCCAGGCGACGCGCTGAGCACCCTCGCCCAATTCGACGCGCTCTACCTCGGCGCCGTGGGCTACCCCAACGTCCCGGACCACGTGAGTCTATGGGGCATGTTGCTCCCCATTCGCCAGGGCTTCGATCTGTACGTGAATCTACGCCCGATTCGCCTGCTCCCCGGCATCTCTGGGCCGTTGAGGCACGCTGGGCCGCAAGACATCAACTTCGTCTGCGTGCGCGAGAACACCGAAGGAGAATACGCCGGGGTTGGCGGCCGTGTGCACCGAGACACGCCGGAGGAGGTAGCGATGCAAACCGCTGTCTTTACTCGGCGTGGCGTGGAGCGCATCATTCGCTATGCCTTTGAGCTGGCGCGCCGCGAGGGACGTCGCCGCGTGACCAGCGCCACCAAGTCTAACGCCCAGCAGTATGGCCCGGTGCTCTGGGATGAGGTGTTTGCGAGCGTCGCCGCGGAGTACCCTGAGATCGCCGCAGACAAGTGGCACATCGACGCCTTGGCGGCGCGCTTTGTGACTCATCCGCAGACACTCGACGTAGTCGTGGCGTCAAATCTCTTTGGCGATATTCTCACTGACCTCGGCGGTGCGCTGCAAGGCAGCCTGGGGCTCCCACCCAGCGCCAACTTTCATCCTGACCCCGCCACGCGCCGTGGGCCGGGACTCTTCGAGCCGGTGCATGGGTCCGCTCCAGATATCGCCGGCAAAGAGATCGCCAATCCCATCGCGGCAATCTGGTCCGGCCAACTCATGCTGGAGTACCTTGGCGAAGGCGAGGCCGCGGCGGCGCTCATGTCGGCCATAGAGGCCGTCACTGCCGCCGGACAAGTGCGCACCGCCGATCTCGGCGGCTCGGCAACGACCGCACAGATGGGCGATGCAATTCGCGACGCGCTCCGCGCGCAGCGCTAGTGTTGTGGAGCGCTGTCCCCGACCGGGTGGAAACACGTGCGTGGATACTGGGGCTCTGGTCCTCGCCAGAAGTCCGACGCGCCTCCTACTCACCCAGGTATGCCGCACGCACCTTTTCGCTCTTTAGCAGCTCTGCGCCCGAGCCTTCGAGCACGACGCGGCCATTCTCGAGCACATACCCGCGATTGGCCCGCTCCAACGCGATCTGCACGTCCTGCTCGACCAGCAAGAAGCTCAGCCCTTCCTCGCGGTGGATGCGGTCAATGGCGTGTAGGATGTCGTCCACGATATTGGGCGCCAGGCCGAGTGAGAGCTCGTCAATCAAGAGCAGGCTGGGGCGAGTCATCAGCCCACGGGCGATGGCGCACATCTGCTGCTCACCGCCAGAAAGCGAGCCCGCGAGCTGCGAGCGTCGCTCGCGCAGCTTGGGCAGGAGCACATAGACTCGCTCTAGATCCTCGGCGATCGCTTTCGTCGAGCCGGCGCGGCGCGTGTAGGCCCCGAGCTTGAGGTTCTCCTCGACGGAGAGTGCGGCGAACAAGCGGCGACCCTGTGGCACGTGCGCCAGGCCCAGCTTCACGATCCGGTCGGCGGGCATACGCTTGATCGTGCGTCCATCGAAATCCAACGTGCCAGACCATGACGGCAGCAGGCCCGAGAGCACGTTGAGCAGGGTAGACTTACCGGCGCCATTGGCGCCGACTAGCGCGACCACCTCGCCGCGCCCCACCGAGAGCGAGATGTCCCAGAGCACCTGCGTCTCGCCATAGCCGGCATGTAGCTCTTGGGTCAAGAGCAGTGGCGCCGCTGGCGTGCCGGTGGCTTGCGAGCGGTTGGCCGCCCCAGTGGTCCCCGAGGGGGAGCCGGATTCATTCATGCCAGCCCCTGCTTCCATTCGTCCTCGATAGCCTCGGCGCTTCCCTCTGTCTGGCTCCCCTGGGTCGCCTGGTGTTGCTTCGAATAGCGCTCACCCAAATAGGCCTCGATGACGCGCGGATCAGAAAGCACCTCATCCGGCGTATCCTCGGCGATCTTGCGCCCATGGTGCATCACCAGCACGCGGTCCGAGACACCGCGGATCGCTCGCATAATGTGCTCGACCACCAGCACTGTCACACCCGAGCGGTTGATCTCACGGATCAGCTGGACGGCTTGGTCCACTTCGTTGGAGGTGAGGCCCGCCATCACCTCGTCGAGCAGCAGCAGCTTCGGATTGGTTGCCAGCGCTCGCGCCATCTCGAGCCGCTTGCGGTCCGCGACCGTGAGCTGGTCGCCCTTGAGTCCAGCTCTTGGCGTCATCCCTACCCGCTCGAGCACATCGTCAGTGACACGCATCGCCTCGTTACGGCTCAGGTTCCTTCGGCCAAAGAGCGCGCCCACCAAGACGTTTTCGCGCACGTCCAGGCCGGCGAAGGGCTGCGTAATCTGGAAGGTGCGGGCAATTCCCAGGTGCGAGCGGGCGTGCGGTGAGAGACGGCCGATGTCTTGCCCCTGGTAAAGAATCGTCCCAGCGGTCGGAGAGATCGCCCCGCCAATCAGACCAATCAGCGTAGACTTCCCCGCGCCATTCGGTCCGATGATGCCGAGCACCTCGCCATCGCGCACAGAGAATCCGAAGCTCTGCACCGCGGGCAAGCCGCCAAAGCGCTTGGTGACCTCGCGCATCTCCAGCAGAGGTATGGCAGGTCCGTTCGATGCGTCAGATGTCACGTCTAGACCCCCTGGGATGCAATGAAGCGGAAGACACGTCGTACCCCCTCGCCGATGCGGTGGATGTAGCTCACCCTCGCGGCCTCTGGTCCCTCCAGCGCGACCGGCGCGCGTGTCAGCTCCTGCACCAGGCGGATCAGCCCCTGAGGAAGGAAGATCGTGACGAGGATGACGATTGCGCCAAGGAGCGGCCCGTGAATCGTCGGGAAGCTGATGAGCGTGAAGTTATCCAGATACTCGACGACGATGCCGCCGATCAACGGACCCACAATCGTGCCAGCCCCACCCAAGAAGGTCATCAGCACCATGGCGATCGACCGGCTCGGGTCGAAGGCTCCGCCCTCACCTGACGGATTAAAGAACTGCTGCCAGTACGCGTAGATCCCGCCGGCCAGCGCCGTAGGAATCGCACTCAGCGTGAACGCCGCCACCTTGTACCAGAACGTAGGGATACCAAGCGCCTCCGCGGCTTGCTCGTTCTCACGGATGGCCACCAAGGCGTAGCCGAAGCGCGCGCGCGTAAGCCAGGTGGTGCCCAAGAGGAGCAGCGCCGAGAGCAGAATGAAGGCGAAGAAGAATACGGTGTTGGTGTCCAGTCCACCGAAGGTGGGCGCCGGCAGCGATGCCTCGCCACCAGGGCCACCGATGCCCTCTGCCTCCACCACCTCGCCAATGGCCACGGCCACGCCGAGCGTCGCGATGGCGAAGTAGTGCCCTTTGAGGCGCAACACCGGCAGCCCCAGGAGGAAGGCGAAGGTGGCGGATATGATAACCCCCAATAGTAATCCGAACACGTATGATAGGTGATGCTGCAACGCCACCGCGACAGTGTAGGCGCCGATGCCGAAGAAGACGACATTGCCGAAAGCGGCGTAGCCGACGAATCCGCCAATGAGGTTCCATGCCTGCGCCAGACAGCAGAACATGATGACATTCGTCCACAGGATCAGCCCCGCGACGTCGTTCTGGAAGGGGATGGTGCCGATCAGGCCCAGGATCAGCAGGCCGGTGAGCAGCGACCAGAGCCAGCTACGCCTCCCACGCGCCATCAGTGAGGAAGTGCGCGCTTCCTGTGGTTGCGCTGGCTTCGTTCCCTTCGGTTCGGTGGAATCCATCCCGCCCTCGCTCACGAATAGAATGCCTTGCCGAGAAGGCCGCTCGGACGAAGGATCAACACTACCACGAGAATGGCAAAGGCCGCCGCCGACTGCAAGCCCACCGTTTCTGGGCGGGCGCCAACGATCGCCTCTACTAGGCCAAAGAGCATGCCACCGGCCAGCGCTGCCCACGGTGTGCCCAGACCACCCAGCGCGACCACCACAAAGGCAAACAGTGTGTAGGTGCCAGTGCTCGACGGCTGAAAGGCCACCGTCATTGCCAGCATCGCTCCTGCCGCGCCGGCGAGAGCAGCACCCAGCCCGAATGTCAGCGCGTAGATGCGGGGCACGCTGATGCCCATGAGCCGCGCCGCATCGCGGTCCATGCCCACGGCCAGAATCGCGTTGCCTATGCGGGTGCGCGCCAGGAAGGCGCTGAGCGCCGCGGTCAAGAGCACGGCGACGAGCGCGACAGCGGCGCGCACGAGCGGAATGGTGCCGAATCCCAGATCAATATGGGCGTTGCTATAGGATGTCGTGATCGAGCGAATATCGGCTGTCCAGAACTGCTGCATCAGATTGGTGATGAGCAGATCGAGCCCGAAGGTGAGCATAAAGGTCACGAGCAAGGGAGCGCGGATCACCCGATTGATGGCGAGGAACTGGATGAGCCAGCCCACGAAGAACATGATGACCATCGAGACCAAGATATCGAGGAACGGATCGAGCCCGAACAGCGCGTGAGCGAAGTACGCGACATAGGCGCCCAAGATCAGCAGGGCGCCCTGTGCCAGGTTGACGATATTCATGATGCCCCAGATCAGCGAGAAGCCCAACCCCACGGACGCGTAGAAGCATCCTAGAAGCACGCCGATGATCAGGATGTTCCCTATGTCCACCGTTGTCCTCCATCTGCCGCCGTGAAGCTATCCATCTGGGTCTTCATCCGCTCACCTATGTGGAGACGTGGCCAAATGGAGATCCAACAGGCAAGCCACGGCGAGGGTGGCCCCTCCCCCACATGGAGAAGGGGGAGAGGCCCCACGTGCGGCCGCGACAAGACCCTGCGACGACACGCGACCGCACTGAGCCCGACCAGGCTAGGCCTGGCCAGGATATTGAATCGTCCCGTTGGCGACGCTGCTCGGGTAGACGGTGTAGAGC
>DASWAC010000563.1:0-3509 GCA_036391335.1 Ktedonobacterales bacterium | reverse complement strand
GCTCGGTCGCGCACTGGACCTGATCCTCACGGGACGACCAGTGGGCGCCGAGGAAGCCTTCGCCATGGGGCTGGTCAATCGTGTCGTGCCTCATGGGCAGGGTCGCCAGGCAGCCGAGGAACTGGCGCGAGCGATGGCGCGATTCCCACAGATCTGCCTGCGCCACGACCGCCTTGCGACCTATGAGGGGCTGGGCCTGCCATTCGCGGAGGCGATGGCCAATGAGCTCCGCCACGGGCTCGAGTCGCTGGCAGCCGGCAGTGTCGAAGGCGCGCGCCGCTTCGCCGAGGGAGCCGGACGCCACGGCGACTTCGAGTCTGCGCCAGAGTGAGGGCTGCCGCCACCGGCCCTACTATTGCCGCTCGGCAGCCAGTGACAAGCCTGCGACACTGCTTGTTTCCTCTCTTGGCAGCGCCGGCCGGAGCACGTTGAGGAGGGTTTGAAGGCTCCAGAATGTCTATCGGCACCGGGCTCCCCTCCCCTGCGGAGAGGGGAGTGAGGACGCGCGAGCGCAGCGAGGAGCGAGCCTCCTGCGAGCGCAGCGGACGACCTGCGCAGCAGGGGGTGAGGGCCACCTGACGTAGGGTAGGGTTGCAAGTTTTTCTACGTCCACCCACCAGGCACAGAACACAGGAGGCGGCTCAACCATGGCTCGGTCGCATCCGAAGCGGCACATGGATTCCTGTGCGCTGGTGCTTGACCACGCTGCCTCGCGGGCGGGTCTTAGACCCGCTAGGCTCAGTCGCGCTACCCGCTATTCCTCCTGGTAATATTCGAGGCCGAGATGGGTGATCTGCTCCTCGCCCATCATCCAGCGAAGCGTGTTCTTGAGCTTCGTCTGCTGGATGAAGAAGTCGTGCTCCGGGTACACCGTGGCGGCGTGCTGCGGGCTCTTGAAGTAGAAGGACAGCCATTCCTGGATACCCTTCATGCCGGCTCGCTTGGCGAGGTCGAGGAAGAGGGCTAGATCAAGGAGAAGGGGCGCGGCAAGAATGGAATCGCGGCAAAGGAAGTCGACCTTTATCTGCATGGGGTAGCCAAGCCAGCCGAAGATGTCAATGTTGTCCCAGCCCTCTTTGTTGTCACCTCGGGGCGGGTAATAGTTGATCCGCACCTTGTGATAGACGTCGCCATAGAGCTCAGGGTAGAGTTGGGGCTGGAGGATGTGCTCGAGGACGCCGAGCTTCGACTCTTCCTTGGTCTTGAAGCTCTCCGGGTCGTCAAGAACCTCACCGTCGCGGTTGCCGAGGATGTTCGTCGAGTACCAGCCGTTGAGGCCGAGCATGCGCGCCTTCAGCATCGGCGCGAGAACCGTCTTAATCAGGGTCTGGCCGGTCTTGAAGTCCTTGCCGCAGATCGGAACGCCCTGGTCGCTCGCCAGCTTGACCAGTGCGGGGATGTCAGCAGTCAGGTTAGGGGCGCCGTTGGCGAAGGGAATGCCTTCCATCAGGGCGGCATAGGCGTAAAGCATCGAGGGGGCGATAGTCTCGTCGTTGGCGCCGAGGGCCGCCTCGAAGCTTTCGAGGTTGAGATGGCTTGGACCCTCCTCCATGTAGATCTCGGTCGAGGCGCACCAGACCATGACGAGGCGGTCGCACTTGTTCGCGGACTTGAAGGCGCGAATGTCCGCGCGAATCTGCTCGGTCAGCGCCATCTTTGTGCCGCGCTTGACGTTGGGCCCGTTGAGGCGCTTGACGTAGTGCTGGTCGAAGGCGGCTGGCATGGGCTTGATGGTCTTGAGGAAGTCGGCGATGGGCTCGATGTGCTCGTGGCGATCGAGGACGCCGCACTTCACCGCTGCCTCGTAGGCATTGTCGGGGAAGGGGTCCCAGGCGCCGAAGACGATGTCGTCCAGGTTCGCGAGTGGGACGAACTCACGGATGAGGGGTGAGCGGTTTTCCGTTCGCTTGCCAATGCGGATGGTGCCCATCTGGGTGAGCGAGCCGACGGGCCGGCCACTGCCGCGACGGGCGTGCTCGACGCCGCTGATGAACGTCGAGGCGACGGCGCCGAGGCCGACGAGAAGGATGCCCAGGCGGCCCTCTGCCGGCTGGATCGGGTTAGGCTTGAGCTCGACGAAGTCTTTTGCTTCCAAGATCACACCTCTCTGGCGGCCGAGCGACATCAGCGGTACTTGCCATTGGGCCGGCACCCGCCCTGTCCTCGCCCAGTGTTCAATAGTGCTCTGCCTCTTGCCAAGCAGGGCGGCAAGAGCGCTCTGGCCACCGAAGCGCTTGATGATCCGCTCGGCGGCGTTTGGTCCTTCTTCCATGGGAGATATCCTAACGAATTTTTCGTTATTATGCAAGTGCGCACTAGAATGGGATAGGACGACCTATGCCCCTGCGCAGGGTTTTGATGGCATGCTCATGGCCTTTTTCGGGGCTGACTGGCGATTCGGGGACTGGCTCTGTGGATGTATGAGCGATTTGGGTATCCTGCTCGTCAAGCCACTCCGCCAGCCCGATATCGCGACACGTACCGGCGACGATGTGCAGGTGACCCAACCATTTCGCCACATATGTAGCCGAGGCTGGCCCACGCTCCATCCGCGCCGCGCACCTGTTCAGGCGGAGTCGGAGTGCAGGGTAGACTAGGGGCCTCACGGTGCGCCTGGCGCCTGGATGACATAGGCGCTGGTGATGGTATCGTAGAGGGCCTGATGCTTCTTGCTCAGCAGCATGGTGGCGAGATAGACCGCCACGATCACCCAGACCAGCACGAGCCCCGCCACGATGATAGGCGCGGGTGGCGCGGGCGCGAGCGGCCAGCCCGGAATGCGCCACAAGCAGGCGTGAGTCAGCTCCCAGGGCACAAATGCTAGCACCGAGCGGGAGAGGGCACGCGGAAAGCTCAGGCGGTCACGCTGCGCGCCAGTGACCTGTAGACCGAGAACCCGCTTGCCCACGGTCGCCTGCCAGGGCGAGCTTTCAAGGATGGCGAAGTAGAGGATCACAGGCAGCACGAGCATGAGAAACGCGCTCAGCTCACTCCGGTTGGGGTCGGCAAACAGTGTTTGAAATAGGTCCTGGAGTGGCCCCTGCCCCAGGCCAACGCTAATCGCCACCAGCAGGGCGAGATAGACGGAGATGAGGAGATAATCGAGCAAAAATGCCCCCATGCGACGCCCCACGCTGGCAACTGGCCTCTCCATGCTCGTCCTCCGTGTTCCTCGTAACCAGTCAGGCAAGGTCTGGATGGAGCGCTCACCGGTAAAAAGAGTCTCCAGCGCGCTCAGAATAGTCACGCCTTGTTTGCGGAGGGTGGAGTGATTCCCACGATTGCGCGTGAAGGCAGCTCCACCGCTCGCCGAGCGGCAGGAGCCGGACAGCGCAGGTGCACCACCTGATGCTCGGGCACCAGGAGGCGCAGCGGCGGCAGGTCCTGAACCTGGCGTCGTTCCCGTAGTATCTCAGCGGCTTTGTGCAGCGGGGTGTGGCAGGCACTACAACGGGAGGGACGATGCTCCACGAGTTCGTCGGGGCTGGCCACCAATCGCAGGGTCTCCC
>DASWAC010000562.1:0-3002 GCA_036391335.1 Ktedonobacterales bacterium | reverse complement strand
TGCTTCGTGCGGCCAAAGACCAGCGTGGTCCCACTGGCATCCTTCCGTTGATCCAGCAGCGCGCAGAGTGCGGCCAGGCGCTGGCCCTCCGGCACGAGATAGACCGTCTGCTCGATGGCGGGGGCGGGCTTGCCATCGGTGCTGCCGGCATCCACGCGCACGGGATCCTTGAGATATTGGCCGGCGATCTTGAGTGCCCAGTCAGGCAGCGTAGCCGTGAAGAGCGCCATCTGCAGTCCCTTAGGAGTGGCCGCAATGATACGCTCCACATCGGGCGCGAAGCCCGCATCGAGCATCTGATCAGCTTCGTCGAGCACACACACTCGCAGGTCATCCAGCCGCAGGTTCCCGCGCCGCAAGTGATCTATGATGCGTCCCGGCGCCCCCACCGCGATCTGCGCGCCCCGGCGCAGGGCATCGGCCTGGGGAACGAGTGAGCGCCCACCGATGAGCTGAGCGACACGCAGGCCGCGCCCGGAATCAAGGGCCGCGATGGCGTCGGCCACCTGGGCAGCGAGCTCACGCGTGGGCACGATCACCAGTGCCTGCACCGCGCGCACGCGAGGATCAATCCGCTCGACGAGCGGGAGGCCAAAGGCCATGGTCTTACCGGAGCCCGTCCGCGACTGGCCGATGACGTCACGACCTGCCAGCAGCGGCGGGATTGCGCGCTCCTGGATGGGTGTCGGCGTCTCGATGCCGATGCTAGCCAGCGCATCCACACTGCGGGGATGCACACCCAGCCGCACGAAGGGCCGCTGGTCATCCACCGCCTGGCCGCCCTGGGTCACCGGTGATGTCTTGGTGTCACGCACCATAGTTCGTCCTGACACGTTCTTATCCTTTACACTTCCACTCGCGCCGCCACCTCGCACGGGATATCTCCCCGGCCGAGAGGCGCCGCTCTTTCAAGTTGCCGGAATCGGAACGCGCCGCACACAAAAAGGCTCACCGAGCCACGGGGCCCAGCGAGCCTGGAATCAAAGGCTTACTGAGAAGACGTATCTATGTGCTTTCAGGGCAAGACGCCCTGACACTCCCTATCTGGCAATATACCGTCACCCATTGTACGCACGGGCAGGCAGATAGGTCAACCCAGCATGAGGTTTTGGTGCAGGCTCACAACGGACGCGGCCCCATGGTCGCCTGAGCCACGCGCGCATTCGCCGGCAAGGTGAAGATGAAGCGAGACCCGTCGCCAGGCTCACCGGTGCTCTCCACCCAGATGCGGCCACCCATCGCCTGGATATAGGTGCGACAGATCGCCAGCCCGAGACCCGTGCCATTCGTTCGCGAGGCGATGTCGCGCTCCAGCCGGACGAAGCGCTGGAAGAGGTGCACCACCTGATCGGCGGGAATGCCGGCGCCAAAATCACGCACCGTCACTTCGATCATCTTCTGGTTGCCGCCCAGGCCACGCCGCCGGGGCATCGCCACGTTGATCAAGCGGGCGTGCACCTCGATGGGTGAGCCTGGCGGTGAATATTTGCCCGCATTCGAGAGGAGGTTGACCAGCACTTGCCGCACACGCTCGCGGTCGCCATAGGCGGCCAGATGGTCATCCACGTCCATATGCAGCTCGCGCTCGACCGAGCCCGCCTCGACGGGATCGAGCAGATTGGTCGCCTCCATGATGACCGGCCGCAGGTCGAAGGCCACCAGCTCCATCGCGCCGGCGCTCGCCTCGATCTGTCGCACGTTGAGCACCGATTTCACGAGGCGGGCTAGATGGTCAGCCGCCTCGGTGCTGCGCCGGAGCATGTGGTCCTGCCGCTCCGTCTCGCCCCGGTGGCCCAGCTCGCGCGCCAGCGCCACATAGCCCTGCAGCGCCATGATGGGTGTGCGCAGCTCGTGATTGACGCTGGCGATGAATTGGTCTTTGAGGCGGTCGAGCTCTTGCCCGCGCGCATGCGCCACCCGGATATCGCTCAGCTCGCGCAGGGTGCGCCGCAGCATGGCGCTCCCCGCGATCATGAGGGAGGCCAGCACAATCTGAATGGAGATGGGCACGGTAAAGACGACCAGCCCAGAAGGTTGCGCCATCAGCTGCGCCAGCGCAGGCGCATGAGGTGTCATCACGATGATGCCGATGGTGGTGGTCATGGCCAGCGCCGTCGTGAGGAGCACGAGAAGGGCGCCGCCAAAGAGCCCGGCAATGGCGATGGGCAAGAGGAGCAGCTGAAACTCCGCCAGCGTGTTGATGTCGAGGGATCCCGCGACGGGACCATCTGTGATGAGCAGATCGAGGATGACCCCCGTCACTCCGGCCAGCAGCGCGACCGATGCGAGATTCACCTGCCGCCGGCGCAGCGCCACGAACGCGATGACGAAGCCGGCGAGCCCGATGCCAAGCTGTAGGGTGCTGTTAAACGTCTTGCCACCGATATCCGCCTGGATGGCGAACGGCGTGGCAAGGAGCGCCACCACCAGGAGCGACGGCACGATGATGCGCAAGAGGGCCAGCCGGCGCTGCGACTCGAAGGCGCGAAGCATGGCCCGCTCGGCGGGAAGGACGCCCCCAGCGATGGGGGCGACACTGGGCAGCCTGGGCGGCTCTTGGGGTGGGGTGCCCTGCGAATGGTCAGGAGTCATGCGTCGTCCTCGCTGAGACGTTGCAGGCGCCGCAGGCGCTCCGGTGGCTGCAGCGCGATGGCCTGCTGGATGGCCGCCACCAGCTCATGCGGATTCACAGGCTTGTCGAGATACGAGTCCGCGCCGCTGAGCAAGCCAGCCAGGTGGTCGCGGTCCTGGGTCATGGCGGAAAGCACGATGATGGGCAAGTCAGCGGTCATGGGGTCGCCGCGCAGCGCATGGATGACCTGGTAGCCGTTGAGGCCGGGCATGCGGATATCAATAACGGCCACGTCTGGCGGGCTCTCGACGCACTTGCGCAGCCCGTCCTCGCCATCCATCGCGGAGATGACACGATAGTCGCCAAAGACACGCAATGACTCGACGATGACCTCATTGAGGAAGGGATCGTCATCTACCACCAGCACTCG
>DASWAC010000561.1:0-7638 GCA_036391335.1 Ktedonobacterales bacterium | reverse complement strand
GCCTCGATCAGCTGAGCACTGATGCGTCGCTCGATCTTTCCGCGCAAGATAACGAGAATCTCATTCCTTAGCTCCACGCGATCATCAAGAGGAGTTCTCTTTCTCATGAATCTCAGACATGCCCTCACCGGTCGCGCGGCTGCCGCCGCTACGGCGGCACTGATGCTCGCCGCGGCCGTCACCCCGGTGGCGCTGGCCGCTCCTGCGCGCGCTGATGTCACGAAATGCTCAGCCCAGTCGAATCCGCTCCAGTGCATCCAGCTGTTTGGCGACAGCGAGATCGCGAAGCGCCTCACCTCGCTGCAAGAGGCCACGACGAAGGTCAACGCGATCGTCACGAAGGGTCAGCTCACCAACGCGCAGGCGCAACCCCTGCTGAGCCAGATCAGCACTGACGAGAGCGGCCTGCATGCCCTGAAGACCAAGCTCGACGCCGAGACGACGGTCGAGGCCGCGCGCGCCGATGTGAAGAGCATCTATCTCACCTTCCGCATCTACGCCGTCTTCCTGCCGAAGCTGCGCCACGTGGTATGGCTGGACGTGATGACCAATGTCGCCTTCAAGATGACGCACGGCACCACGAAGAGTGGCAAGCCAATCCTCGATGCCATCCAGGATGCCATCAACAAGGCGCCGGCCGGCCAGCGAGCACAGCTCAACAGTCTCTTTGCGGATTACAAGAAGCAAGTGCAAGAGGCCGAGGCGCAGATCGACGCCGCGCAGGGTCAGCTGCCGGTGCTGACGCCCAACACCTTCAACACCGATCGCGACACCTATAACCAGGCGTTCACCGCGCTGAAGACGGACTCGACCGCCGCCCACAACGCCCTCAAGGCGGCACGCACCGACTTGCATCAGATCCTCGCCATCCTCAAAGGCGACCGGGCCACTGCCACCCCTGCCAGCGCTACGGCAACACCCTAGCGATGACAGCGTGAGCGCGCCGGCGATGAAGCGGAGGGCCTTCGGGTTCTCCGCTTTGTCGTTGTCAGTCGCAGCACCCTGGTAGCGACTGCCTTGTGTCACGCCAGCGTTGGGGTCGCCGCACGATCGCATGCGGCAGGGTGGCCGTCTGGCGGGTCGGCCCTGCTGCGGATGCTACAATGGTGCTTGGTGCCGGCGTGGGCCATGCGGCAGCCCTACGTGGCTCTCCATCAGGCCATAGCATAGCCAACACGCCTCACACCGCGCTCCAGCTGACCGGCTTTGCCGCAGGCGATTTTGTTAGGTGACTCTTGTGCGGCCAGCCATGACGGTCTGTAAAGTATTGTTCAGCTGGCCGCTGAGCGCTGACCGTTGGGCAGATACGAGCAGAAGGGATGCTGGGTGTGATCTTACCGAAAGAGCGCGACCCTCGTTTCGTGACGATCCGCCGTGGTGGGACCCTCACCGATTCGGATCACCACCTCCTCGCCCTGTGGGCGGCATCGTGTGCGGAGCATGTCCTGGACCTCTTCGAGTCGGCTCAGCCTGGGGACCCGCGACCGCGTCAGGCGATCGAGCAGGCCCGCGCCTGGGTGCGTGGCGAGATCACGATGACCCAGGCGCGCGCGGCGGGCGGCCATGCGATGGGCGCGGCCAGAGAGCTGAGTGGGCCGGCACGCCATGCCGCATACGCTGCCGGCCAGGCGGCGGTGGTGGCGCATGTCGCCGCGCACGAGCTCGGCGCAGCCGCCTATGCGATCAAGGCCGCCCGTGCTGCCGCGCCGGAAGGAGAGGGCGAGCGCGCGGGGCAGCTCGAGTGCCGGTGGCAGCGCGGCCAGCTCCCGGAGGCGATTCGCGAGCTGGTGCTCGACGACCAGCACCTGCGGAACTCCATCTGCTGGTCGGTGTTCGACTGCTGAGGGCACGTCGGGACGCCAGCACTGCCCAACCAAGCGCATTGAGCGGACGCCGTGAGCGAGACGCGTCACACGGCGCAGGAGCGACACTCGCGCATTAGGTGAGGTGAGATGGCATCGCCATCTCTCGCGACTAGCGGACCATGCATCTCATGGCAGCTCACCGCGCAAGAGCTTGACCAGCTTCGTCGAGTCAATATTCCCGCCGGATAGCACGCAGACGACCTTGCCATGCCCTGCCTTGCCAGTGAGCGCCGCCGCCAGCGCCGCCGCGCCCGCGCCCTCGGCTAGCACACGGTGGCGTTCCAGGAGGTGACGCAGGGCTGCCGCGACCTCGACGAGCGTGACCACCAGGGAGCCAGTGAGCAGGGTTTGGGTCAGCGGCCACATGTCCGCCACGACGTGGGAGCTGCCTATGCCATCCACGAAGCTGGGGGTGTAGGTGACTGGTGTGGGCACGCCCGCCGCCAGAGAGGCCGCCAGCGGCGCGCCAGTCTCGACCTCACACGCGTAGACATGGGCATCTGGCTTGAGCGCGCGCACGCCGGACGCGATCCCGCAGCTCAGGCCTCCGCCGCCGAAGGGCACGATGATGGTGTCCATATCGGGCAAGTCCTCGAGGATCTCCAGCGCGATGGTCCCATTGCCCGCCATGACGGCGGGATCATTGAAGGGATGGACGAAGAAGCCGCGCATGCCCTCGAACTCGCGGGTCTCGAAGACGTGGAACCAGTCCTCGAAGGGCGCCTTCACATAGGTCGCACCCAGCCGCGTGATGGCCTGGAGCTTCGTCTCGGGCGCGTGGTCGGGAACGACGACGGTGCAGGGAATCCCCATCTGTCGCGCCTGCCACGCCACGCCCTGCGCCATGTTGCCCGCGCTGGCCGTCCACACGCCGTGAGCCAGGTCCTCAGGCGAGGCCTGGAGCATCGCGTTGCTCGCGCCGCGCAGCTTGAACGAGCCGATGGGCTGGAGCATCTCCAGCTTGAGGTAGATCTCGGCTGGGGCGTCCTCGGCCTGCAAGCGGACCAGCGGCGTCCGCACGATGGTGGCGGCGATCCGCTCGTGGGCAGCGCGGATCTCTTCAATGGAGACAGGGGCGGCTGGCATCGTGTGGGCTCCCTCTGCATGGTCACTGCTTTCCGCTGGCTAGTCTACCACTCGCCCTGGCAATCTGCGCCGGTAGCCGGGAAGCAAGATGCTCCTGACATACTGTTGTCATTCATCTCGCCTACCATGGTGGTGTCGTCGGGAATCTGAGGAGAGAAGGAGCACCGCTAATGGATCTGGGATTTGTCATCCTGTATGTGCGTGACATGGAGAAGGTGAAGGCCTTCTACACCGGGACACTGGGCCTGACCGTGGTGGAGGAGGTTTCCAGCCCAAACTTTGTGACACTTCGCTCTGCCGGGGGCTCACTGATCGCCCTGCAAGACAAGGCCGCGGCGCGCTTCCCACCCAAAGACGAGGAGCAGGCTGGAAGCGTCGAGCTGAGCTTTGCGGTGGATGATGTGGATGGCACGTGGCGGCGCTGGAAGGATTTGGGCGTCGAGATGGTGAGCGAGCCGATGGATTTGCCATTCGGGCGCTATTTCATGGCCAGGGACCCAGAGGGCCACTATCTCTCGGCATATCGCTTCGCCCAGCAGGCGACCAGTGCGCCGGGGAGCGTGGAAGCGTAAAGTCCGCCACTGCCTGTGGCTAGCGGGCGCGCCTCGCGAGGCGAGAGCTTTCCGCCCTCGCCTCGTCCTCCTAGCCATCGCCAGGTGACTTCTATTGCGATCATGCGTATACTATTTAGCAGTTGCTAAATCGTTGCGATGATCGTGAGGAGACCATGAGCCAGCGTCACAGCACCCCGCCTGAGACAGAGATATGCCTCGTGCCGGGCGCGGATGAGGCGCGGGTTGCGCGCGGTCGTGCGGAGATGCTCGACGGCGAGACCTATCAGCGCATCGGTGAGACCTTCCGCGCCCTGGGAGATCCCACGCGCGCCAAGATCATCTATAGCTTGCTGCGGCAAGAGCTCTGCACCTGCGACCTGGCCGCCATCACGGGCTATTCCGAGTCGGCAGTCTCGCAGCATCTGCGCGTGCTGCGCCAGCTGCGGCTGGTGAAGAGCCGTCGTGAGGGACGGCTGGTGCACTACAGCCTCGACGACGCGCATATCAGCTTGCTGCTGGTCGTCTGTCTCAGCCACGTACGCGACGGCGACGACCGGCATCCCGCCATCGAGCCACTGCTGGCGCACTTCGCCGCGGATTCTCGCGGGGAAAAGGCGGGCCGTGCATGAGCATCGCGCATCCGCACAATCACAGCCACGGCCTGGCGGGCGCTGCCTTGCGCACCGCATTTCTCGTTACCATCTTCATCCTGGCGGTGGAGCTCATCGGCGGAATTGTCTCGCATTCTCTGGCCCTGCTGGCCGATGCCGGCCATGTGCTCACTGACGTCGTCGCGCTGGGTCTGGCCTGGTTCGCCGCCGTGCAGGCGCAGCGCCCCCCGAATGAGCGCAAGACATTTGGCTACCATCGCATCGGCATTCTCGCCGCGCTGGCCAACGCCGCGACGCTGGTCCTCGTTGTCGCGGGCATCGCGTTCGAGGCGGTGCGGCGCCTGGCACACCCAGAGCCGGTGACGCCATGGATCATGTTCGTCGCGGCAGGAGTGGGCATCGCGGCGAATCTCGCCATTGCCTCAGGGCTGCGCCATGGCAGTGAGAACCTCAACGTGCGCGCGGCGTTGCTGCACGTGCTGGGTGATGTGGGCGCGTCGGCAGCGGTCGTGGCCGGTGGCGTCGTCATCGCGCTCACGGGGTGGTATCCCGCCGACCCGCTGCTCTCGCTCGTCATCACGGGCATCGTCGCGTGGAGCGCCTGGGGCGTGCTGCGCGAGACGCTCGACATCCTCATGGAAGCCGCGCCTCGCACCGTGAACATGGTCACGCTCGCGAATGACATCACCCGGTCGCCCGGGGTGAGCGAGGTGCACGATCTGCACGTGTGGGCCATCGCGGGCGGCGTCTATGCGCTCTCGGCTCATGTGCAGGTGGCCGACCGTCCGCTCTCATCGTGCGACATACTGGTAGCCGACCTGAAGCATATGCTGGCCGACAGGTATCACATCGCGCACACCACCTTGCAGCTCGAATGCGACGACTGCGGCAATAACGGGCTCTATTGCGCGATGCCGGCCGAGCCGCACTTCCACACGCACGAGTAGGCATTGGCGGCATCATCGTGCCGCGACGATGACGAGCGCTGAGCAGCGGAGACGCTGTCTGGCGCTCGTTTCGCGTGCGCGAAAATGGTGCGCGGGCTACTTTCCGGCCGGGGGCGCTTTGTGCGTGCCGCTGCTCTCGGGACCCCGCCGCAGACGCTCGATCTCGTTGCGCAGTCGGGCCGTCTCACGCCGCGCGGCAGACGCGTAGTCCCTGCCAGATGAGGCATAGAGCACATTACGCGAGACACTGATGAGCAAGCCGGTATGCTTGCTATCGAGACCATGACTGAGCACGGCCTCCAGGTCGCCGCCTTGCGCGCCAATGCCCGGCACGAGGATCGGCATATCGCCCACCGCCTCGCGCACTGCCCCCAGCTCCTGGGGATACGTCGCGCCGACGACCAGGCCGCAGTTGCCATTCGTGTTCCAGCTCTCGGCCACCTGGCGTGCCACATGCATATACAGCGGCTCGCCATCAGGTCCGGTGCGCTCTTGCAGCTCACCCGAGCCCGGATTCGACGTGCGGCAGAGCACGAAGACGCCACGCTCGGCGCGATCGAGCAGCGGGGCGATGGCGTCGCGACCCAGATAGGGCTGGGCGGTCACGGCGTCGGCGCCATAGACATCGAAGATGGCACGCGCATAGGCCTCACTGGTGCTGCCAATGTCGCCACGCTTCGCATCGAGCAGCACGGGTATCTCAGGGTATGTCTGCTGGATCCACGCGATGAGTGCGACGAGCGCGCGCAGGCCGGTGGGCCCGTGCTCCTCGAAGAAGGCGATGTTGGGCTTGTAGCAGCAGACGAGATCGGCGGTGGCATCCACGATGGCCTTGTGGAAGTCGAAGAGCGCGTCATAGATGCGCTGGTCGGCGCTGGGCGCATGGGCCTTGGCCGCCTCGCGCGCCCCGGTGAATGGCTCCGGCATCTGGTCGAGCTGGCCATCGAGGCCGACGCAGAGCAGTGTACGCGCGGCATGCCAGCGGTGACGTAACCGGTGCATAAAGGACTCACTACGCAATCGAGTCACCTCGCTCTCACGGGTGGACTGTGAGCGCGGCGGATCAATCGTGGCCATGGGGTTCCTTCGCTGGCTGGGGGGATGTCTCAGGCGCTGGTGTGTCATGTGCGGGTGGCTTGGCCAGTGTGGCCTCGCCTGGGCGTGCGCTACGCGGTGGCACTACGGGCAGGCTGAGCACGAGGTCAAAGTCATCGTCGGCGGCGATGCGGTTGAAGCGCTCGAAGCCGCAGACGACACAGCGATGGACGAGCACATGCTCGCCGTTGGGTCGCTGGAAGGCGCCGATGGGGTCCATGAGGCCGCGGCAGGCGCTGGCTCGGTCGCCGCTGTTGACGGCATCGACATGGCGCGACCACAAACAGAAAGGGCAGTGATTGCGATGATGGCCGCCGCTGGGCAACGGCGAGACAGAGCGGTTACAGTGTCCACAAAGGAATCCCCGCTCGGCGGGCTGGGCGCCCTGGCCACGCGCGGGGAAACGCCGGTCGGGACGCTTCGGCGCTTGCGAGCGCCTGCCCCGGCTCGACTTGCTCACGATGAGGCTCCTACATAAAGAACGACGTTTGGTCGCACCTCATCGTGCGTCGGTACTATACATGTTATGACATTCTCGCGCAAGGGATAGGAATCGTTTCCCAGAATGCCCGGCCAGACGCTCCTGCAGCCGTGAAGCGGCCCGTGCGACGATGATACAATGCGAACGGGCGGTGACACCCGCGCCCCGCGCCCTCATCGAATCTCTCTCGGCCTCAGACAAGAAGGTGCATCGAGATGACAACCCCGTCTGACAAGTCAGCCACCATTGACGCGCTGCTGCAAGAGGAACGGCGCTTCCCACCGCCACCGGGCTTCGCGGCGCATGCGAATGTGCGCGACGACGCCGTCTATGAGCGGGCGCAGACGAATCCCGAGGCATTTTGGGCGGAGGCCGCCGAGCGGCTGGACTGGTTCCAGCGCTGGGACACCGTGCTCGACTGGCAGGCGCCGTGGGCCAAATGGTTCGTCGGCGGGCAGCTCAACGCCTCCTATAACTGCGTGGACCGCCACGCCAAGACCTGGCGCCGCAACAAAGCCGCCATCATCTGGGAGGGCGAGCCGGGCGACTCGCGAGTGCTCACCTATCACGACCTCTACCGCGAGGTGAATCAGTTCGCCGCCGTGCTGCTCGACTTGGGCGTGCGCAAGGGCGACCGCGTCGCCTTCTACATGCCCATGATCCCTGAGCTTACTATTGGCATGCTGGCGTGCGCGCGCATCGGGGCGCCGCACACCGTCATCTTTGGTGGCTTCAGCGCGGAGGCCCTGCGTGACCGCATCAACGACTCGCAGGCGAAGCTCTGCGTCACCGCCGACGGCGGCTGGCGACGTGGTGGCATCGTTCCTCTCAAAGATACCTCTGATCAGGCGGTGGCTGAGTGTCCCACGATCGAGCATGTGCTGGTCGTGAAGCGGCTGGGCGAGGGTGTGCGCGAGGTCACCATGCAGCCGGGGCGAGATCTCTGGTATCACGAGGCGTTGCAGACGACCACCCGGCGGATCGTCGAGCCAGAGCGCC
>DASWAC010000560.1:0-3324 GCA_036391335.1 Ktedonobacterales bacterium | reverse complement strand
GCACACGGCCGCCGCTCAGCGAGATGAGGAGCAGCTTGGCCCGGCGGCCCACATGCAAGATAGCGCTGCCAGCGAGCAGGCGGCAAAACTCGGCGGGCGCAGGCTCACGGATGGCACGGTCCCAGGCGACCTGGACGTCGCTGATGCGCCTACCTGGCAGCTCATGGGCGAGCTGGCGGGCGAGGTACTCGACTTCGGGGAGCTCTGGCATAGTGAAGGTGTCGCTTAGGTGTGAGTGATGGATGGTCGCCCGCGCACGATGAGGAGGGCCGGACCGATGGCCGTGCTCCCCAGGAGGCTTTTCCTCCGGGCTGCCGAGACCAGCACGCGCCTCCCTCGCCCGGCTGGCGGGAGAGTGGGGCACCTGGTAGGGCCAAACGCCTATTGCACGATATAGCGGCGATTGGGCTCTTTGGGGCCGCGGATGGAGAGCAGCAGCTTGTGAGCGGCATCCGCGCCTTTGTCCACGATCTGGAATGCCACGACCGTGCCAAGGATGAGGCCAGCGGCCGAGCCAAGGAGCACCCCTTGCAGGAACTTCCGGTTGCGTAACGTCGCCATTGGCGTCACACCATTCCTTCCCTGTGCCTATTGCACAAATACGACTGCCGGAGCCTGACTCCAGACGCGTTCGAGGCTATAGAACTCACGCTCCATCGGGCCAAAAACATGTACGATCACATCGCCACAGTCGAGTAGCATCCAGCCGGTGTTCGGGCTTCCCTCGAAGCGCTTGCGAGCCACGCCCAGCTCGCCGGTGCGCTCTTCGACGGCATCCGCGATCGCTTGGATTTGGCGTGGATTCGAGCCAGTGCAGATCACAAAGTAGTCCGCCAGCGAGGAGAGTTGTCGTATATCAAGAATCACGACATCAGTCGCTTTCTTATCGGCGCAGACATCCGCAATAATTCTGGCCAGCTCGGAAGTATCCAGACCTGATCCCCTTCATTTCAACGTAGGAGGCAGCGTGCCTGTCACGCGCAATCCCTCGTAGTCACCGCATCTAGAGTATATCTCATGCCCGCTCGCAGCGCCTACTCCGTGCCAACTACCCCACCATCACGCTCAGGCCAATCGTGCCCAGCTCGATGCGGTCGCCATCGTGCAGCGCATAGCGCTGCCCCGTGATGAGGCGCGCGCCGTTGCGCACCGTCTCGTTGCGGCTGCCGAGATCCTCGATGTAGATCGCGTCGCCGACGACATGCACGATCGCATGCTGGCGCGAGACTCCCGAAGCCGCGCCATTCCAATCGGTGAGGTCCGCATCTGGCATCAGATCATTGCGCTCGTCATAGCGCCCGATGAGATAGCGCGACTTGCCGCTGAGCTCGAAGATCTTGCCCGCGTCGAGCCGCAAGCGGATGCGAGGACCGCCCCGGACCGCTTTCGCCGGGCTGGCCAGCGCTGCGGCGACCGCATCGGGAAGCTTCGAAGGCGCGCCACCAGAGCGCACCGGCCCCGACGTTGGCGCCTGCTGAGCCACTCGTTTGGCGTCCAGTGACAGCCAATCGGGCGCCAGGGGCGCGCCACAGCGCGCGCAGATGGAAGCGCCGTCAGCGTTTCGCAGCAAGCAGCGCGGGCAGATGATCATGGGGTTCTCGCCTGACATATCCTGGAGTCCTTTGCCAGCCAATAGTAGGGTTGTGTGCCGCGTGTGTCAAGCTGAAGCAGGCGCGTTGGCCACTTGCGCCTTCCAGGTCGCGCCTCGCTCCAGCAGGTCACGCGCGTTGGCCAGAGCCGCCTTCGAAGTCGAGCCACCCAGCAGCAGGGCGATCTCTTCGGCGCGGGCGCGAGGATTGAGCGGCGTGACCGTGGTATGCGTGCGATCGCCAGCCATCTCTTTGGCAACCCGGATGTGCGTGTCGCCCAGCGCCGCGATCTGCGCCAGATGGGTTACACAGAGCACCTGATGTGTCCGGCCGAGCTCCCAGAGCTTCTCGGCCACAGTTTGCCCACTCTGCCCGCTGATGCCCGCGTCAATCTCGTCGAAGATGAGGATAGGCACCGCATCAGCATGGGCGAGAATCGTCTTGAGCGCCAGCATGAGCCGCGAGGTCTCGCCTCCGGAGGCGATGCGTGCCAGTGGCTTGAGCCCCTCACCGGGATTCGGCGCGATGAGGAACTCAACGTGATCCACTCCGGTCGGGCCGCAGGCATAGCGCACGGTCGCCCCATCAGGACCGGGCATCGGCACACCGTCCGGCGCTTCCTCACGGCTGAACTCCACGCTGAAGCGCGCCCGGCGCATGTTGAGGTCCGCCAGCTCGCGCTCGATGGCGCGTCCCAGCCGGATTGCCGCCTCCTGCCGCTTCCGCGAGAGCTGATCCGCCAGCTTCCCGATGCGCTGCCGCAGACGCTCGGCGCGGGCATCCAGATCACCTATGCGGGCCTCACGGTGCTCCAGCGCATCCAGCTCGCGGGCGGCCTCCGCGCCATAGGCGAGGATGTCTTCGATGGTCGCGCCATATTTGCGGCGCAGGCGGCTCAGCGCGTCCCAGCGTTCCTCCACCTCGGCCTGGCGCTCGGGGTCGGAGGCGACCGCGTCGAGATAGTCGCGCAGATTGGCGGCGGCGTCGTCCAGCAGGGCGGCAGCCTGCTCCAGCAGGTCACGCGTGCCGCCAAGTGAGGGGTCCAGCCGGAGCAGGTCATCCAGGGCCTGGCCGGCCCCCGCGATCAGGTCTTGCGCGCCGGAGGTCTCGCGCTCGTCACCGAGAAGCGCCTCGCGGGCCACAGCCGCCGAGACACGAAGTCGCTCCGCGTTGGCCAGCCGGCGACGCTCTACCTCCAGCGACTCCAGCTCGCCGGGCTGCGGGTCGGTGGCGGTGATATCGTCCACCTGGAAACGCAGCAGCTCGACACGCCGGGCAATCTCGCGCTCGTCATGGCGCAGGCGGTCCAGCTCGCGCACCGTCTCACGCAGCTCGCTCACCTGGGCGGCCACCTGGCCTCGCAGCTCCTCGGTGCCTGCGTAACGGTCGAGGTAGAAGACATGACGTTCCGGTCGCAGCAGCGCGAGATGGGCGCCCTGGCCGTGGATGTCTACCAGCGAGGCGGCGATCCGCTGCAGCACAGAGACCGGCGCGGTGCGCCCGTTGACGCGGGCCAGCGTGCGCCCGGCGCGGGTGATCTCGCGCCCCAGGATCAGCATGCCGTCCTCAGGTGCGATGTCGAGACCGGTGAGGGTGGCGCTCAGCGACTCGTCTTCATTCTCGGCGGTGACGGCGGGATGGCTGGCGGGCAGGCGGCCCACGTCGAAGACGCCTTCCACGATGGCACGCTCCGCGCCGGTGCGCACGACCTCTGCCGTGGCACGCTCGCCCAGGA
>DASWAC010000559.1:0-4444 GCA_036391335.1 Ktedonobacterales bacterium | reverse complement strand
CCCGACGACCCGTGGCGTGGAGAGCCGCGCGCGCTCCGCCTGGCGATAGCTTTGCCTCAACAGCCGGTAGAGCCCCGCGATGAGCGTCGAATCTATCTGGCTCTCTTCATCGAGGTAGAGGTGCCAGTCTTCTGGCTCGGGCGCCGTATGTGTCTGCAGATAGGTCAGTGCGCGCGCCTTGAAGCGCGAGCCCTCTGGGGTGCGGTAGGTCTTTGGCACGACAAATTGCCGCAAGCTGCCAGCCATCTCGTCCAGCGTGACGGCGCGCTCGGTGACCACCTCGATCCGCCACGGCCCCGCCGGTGTCTCATAGCTATCGAGCGCTAGTCGCACGGAGGCCACGGCGTCACGCAGCACATCTTGATTATCGCCGCGTGTCACATAGCGGAAGACCAGCCGCACCGGCTGCCCTGTGCGTGGGTGCAGTGGCGGCGAGAGCGTGGGAGGCCTAGGCCGCGCCGTCTCGGCGAAGAGAAACCATCCCAGCCAGAGGGCGAGGGCCAGCGGCGCCGGAGCCAGCCAGACGAGCTCTGCCCATTGCACGCCACGCTGCATCGTGGTGGGGTGCGCGGGAATCGCGCCCACGAGGCTCTGGAGGTAGAGCAGCGCCACGACGAGCAGTCCGGTGGCCAGCAACAGCCACAGGCGATAGCTCCACATGCCCAGCCGCTGAGCCGGCGTGAGCCTGGGAAGTGGCGTCTCGTCGTGCGATGGGCGTGTGGCCGGCTCACTCATCACGCCCTCCTCAGGTTGCGCGCGCGTCGGCACATGCTTCCCCACTTCACAGACAACCCTACGGCCATGCCAACACGAAATCAGCACACCTGAAGACGATCTCAGGTGCGTCTTGGGTGCGCTTTCGGGTTGCGATTGCCGTTGCCGGAAAGGCCCATGCGCGAAAGAATGGGGTAGGAGATGCGCACAGTCCTGGCATGTATAGGACGAAAGCCCCGGCCACCCTGTTGCGCATTCCTGTGTGCGAGATTGCCACTCCACCATGACCGACGCTTGCTATGTATGGCCTTTCTCTCCCGAAGCCATGCGGTGTCGCGCCTCATACGTGGTATACTTATTAGGTTGCCGTGCCCCTCACTGGAGTGCGGCGTCTGGGTGCAAAAACGCGGGAGGGTGACGACCCATATGGACCTTGGCATTGTAAAACCGGCGAGCATCGTTGAGCAGATGACCGGCGCATATCTTGACTATTCAATGAGCGTGATCATGTCGCGCGCCCTGCCCGATGTGCGCGACGGCCTCAAGCCGGTGCACCGCCGCGTGCTCTATGCGATGGACCAGATGGGTATGCAGGCGAATCGCGCCTTCCGCAAGTCTGCCGGTGTCGTGGGCGAGGTGCTCAAAGAATATCACCCCCACGGCGATGCGCCTGTCTATGACACGCTCGTTCGACTGGTGCAGCCGTGGGCCATGCGCTATCCCCTCGCGCTGGGTCAGGGAAACTGGGGAAGCGTGGATGACGATCCAGCTGCGGCGATGCGCTACACCGAGACGAAGATGTCACAGATCGCGTCGGAGCTGCTCTCGGATATCGATCGCGACACAGTGGACTTTCGTCCCAACTATGATGGCCACAACGAAGAGCCCATCGTGCTGCCGGCACGGCTGCCGAATCTGCTCATCAATGGGTCGGCGGGCATCGCGGTCGGCATGGCGACGAACATCCCGCCGCACAACCTGCGCGAAGTCTGCGATGGCGTCACCTATCTCATCGATCATCCTGAGGCTACCATCGAGGACCTCATGCACATCGTGCATGGGCCAGACTTCCCCACCGGTGGCATCATTCAGGGACGCGAAGGCATTCGCAGCGCCTATGCCTCGGGCCGCGGGCGCATCATCGTCCGCGCCAAGGCGCACACCGAAGAGACCGACAAGGGGAGACTCTCCATCATCGTGACGGAGCTGCCCTATCAGGTGAATAAGGCCGACCTGGTCAAGCGCATCAGCGAGCTGGCGCGTGACAAGAAGATCGACGGCATCACCGATGTGCGCGACGAATCTGATCGCCAGGGCATGCGCATGGTGGTTGACCTGCGCCGTGACGCGCGGCACGCCAGCGTGCTGAACCAGCTCTACAAGTTCACTGCCATGCAAACGACCTTCGGCGCCAACATGCTGGCGCTGGTCGAAGGGCAGCCGCGCACCCTCACGCTGCGGCAGTTCTTGCAGCACTACATCGCCCATCGCGAGATCGTCATCACGCGGCGTACCCGCTTCGACCTGGCCAAGGCCCAGGCGCGGATGCATATCTTGCAGGGCTTGCAGGTCGCCCTGGATAACCTGGATGCCGTGATCGAGACCATTCGCCGGTCGCAGAACCGTGAGACGGCCAGCACGAACCTGCAAACGCGGTTCAAGCTCTCAGAGGAGCAGGCGAAAGCGATCCTCGACATGCAGCTCGGTCGCCTGGCCGCACTGGAGCGCCGTAAGATTCTCGATGAGCTGACCGAAGTGGCTGCCACCATCAAGCGGCTGGAAACGATTCTCGGGAGCATCGTCGAGGTGCGCGCGCTCATCAAGGCCGATCTCGTCGAGCTCAAAGAGAAGTATGGCGACCCACGCCGCTCGGAGATCCTCGACACCGAGGCGGCCGAGTTCTCTGACGAGGACCTGATTCCCAACGATGAGGTCGTCGTGATGCTCACCCAGGGTGGCTATGCCAAGCGCATCAACTCGACGCAATATCGCGCCCAGCGACGTGGCGGCCGGGGCTCTCGTGGCATCACGACCCATGAGGATGACATTGTCGCGCATCTGCTGAGCGCCCACGCGCACGACTCGCTGCTCTTCTTCACCAATCGCGGGCGCGTCTTCCAGCTGAAGGCGTATGGCCTGCCCGACGTGGGCAAGACGGCCAAGGGCGACCACGTGCGTAATCTCATCGGTATCGATCAAGATGAAGATGTGACGGCCGTCGTGCGGGTGCCGAAGTTCCACTCACGTGACTTCATGGTGCTGGCCACGCACAAGGGCGAGGTCAAGAAGACGAATCTCGACGACTTCGCCAGCGTGCGCAGTCTCGGCCTCATCGCGATGGACCTGGAGCCCGGCGATGAGCTGATCGGCGCGCGTCTGGTCGGCGCGGATGACAGCGTCATGCTGGTGACCGAGCGCGGCCAGGCGATTCGCTTCCTGGTGCAAGAGCTGCGGGCGGCCTCACGGATGAGCGGCGGCGTTCGGGGCATTCGCCTCGACGAGGGCGATCAGGTCATCGGGATGGTGGGGGTCGTGGAGCAGGCGGAGGTGCTGGTGGTGACGACACGCGGCTATGGCAAGCGCACCCCCATCGCTGAGTACCCCATTCACGGGCGCGGCGGGGGCGGGGTGATCACCGCGCGGCTGACCGATAAGACCGGCCGTCTCGCGGCGGCGCGGCTGCTCACCGAGGAAGATCGCGATCTGATGATCGTCTCCGCGGAGGGCACGGTCATCCGCACCGACTGGCACTCCGTCGCGCAGACTGGCAGGCCGACCCAGGGCGTGCGCCTGATGAACATGTCGAAGGCTGATCGTGTCGTCGCCATCGCCACCCTCTATGGCGAGGTGGATGACGACGGGACACCCATGGAGGACTTGCCCGACGAGGGCGATTAGCCCTGGAATCCCCGAAGATGCTCCCTGCTCCACTCACCTGGAGGAGGGAGCATCTTGGCGTCTGAGGGGCTTCGCGGATGACGCGGGCTAGCTTTGCCGGGCGACCTGCGCGCGTGCCTGGGTGCGCCGTCCCGCGGTGAGCTGGCCGAGCGCGAGGCCCAGCACCGTCGCGATGAGCAGCGTGATGAGGGAGCCCAACAGATCTGGCTTACTCGTCATCAGGAAGACGACACCCACCAGCAGGCCGGCGACCGCGTTGAGCGTCAACCACATCGCGGGGGCGCGCACCTGGGCCGCCGTCTCGGCGGGAACCGTCGCGTCACCTGGGAGCCCGCGCAAGCTCTGCGCGATGCCACTGAACCGGCGAGCCGTCACTTGTGGGGTGATCGCCCCGATCAGCACCAGGCCGATGAAGCCCATGATGGTCCAGCCGGGCGTGCTCTTATACGAGACGGCCAGCATGGTGAAGCCCGCCAGCAAGACGAGCAGCCCGGAGATGGGCAAGACGAATTGCGTGACTCGTGCGGCGGTCTGCGCCCAGAGCCGCGTGACCTGCGCTGACTGCGCGCGGCGCATGCTGATCAGGCTGATATAGGCAAATCCGACCACGGTGAAGATGCCCATGGCACCCAGGATGTGCAGGAAGAGCGCGATCGTGTAGGCTGTCATGTCTCTCGATCCTTTCTTGCGCCGGCTGCGGCTGTCGCTGGCCGGCTGGGAGTGATGCTGCCTTCTTATGCGTTGCCGGCAAGCCTGCCACCATCTATGGGGAGGATGGCTCCGGTGATGAATGACGCCTGGTCCGAGCACAGCCAGACCACGGCCGCGGCGA
>DASWAC010000558.1:0-3201 GCA_036391335.1 Ktedonobacterales bacterium | reverse complement strand
GAGACGGCCACGCGCAGCACCGGCGTGGCGAGCAGCACCAGCAGACCGAGCACGATCACGCTACGTGCGTCCCCATGCGCGAGCCCATGCATGACGGCACTGAGCGAGTGGGGGAATTGCCGCACGTCCGTCCTGGTGGTGGCGTACGTTGCGTAGAACATAAGCACACCGACGATGACGATGGCCGCGCTGAGGAGCACACCAATGCGCAATACCCCGCTGGTGACCTGGTCGGCCCAGCGGGACGGCGTCTCGCGGCTGCCGCTGCCAGCGGCCGGCCATGCCATTCTCCGCACTCGCACGTTCACGCTCCTTCTCTCGAGTGGCGCCGCGGGCCATCGTGCGCGACGCCGCGCCCAAAGCTGATCTTCCGGCGTGCGCTCACCGCAGATCGCTCTCCTCACGTGGGTTGTTCAATTCCACGACATAGCCATACCGGTCGCCACGGACCAGACTGTGCCGCCACTCGACGGCGCGCCCTTCATAGTAGGCGACCCGCTCGACCTCGAACGCCGGGGTGCGCGACGGCACATCCAGCAGGCGCGCTTCATACCCCATCACAGCCACGGGATGCAGGGTTTCGCGAGCGGCCGAGATCACGATGCCCGCATGTTCGGCCAGTGTTTCATAGAATGGCGCCGCGGCGAGATCTACTTCCCCAGCAACAGGCTCGCTGAGGAGCGCCGGGCAGAGCTCGGCGAGAAACATCACCCACTCGAGCAGCAGCGGAATCCCCTCGACCGAGCGCAGGCGCAGCAAATAGCCGATACTCCCGACATCTTCTAGCCCAAGCGCGACCGTGGCGGCCCCGGCGAGCGCATGGGTGGAGTCCAGCCACCCACGTTCCAGCACGATGGTCTCCAGGTGGGCGCCCCGCGCGGACATTTCGCCCGCGACACTGTAGAAGCGGGCAAGACTTTGCTGGATCCGTGGATGGGTCACGAATGTACCCTTGCCACGGAAGCGTTCCAATCGCCCCCCGCGGACGAGGGCGTCGATGCCAGCGCGCATGGTATGCCGGCTGACGCCGAACTGCTGCGCCAGCGCGACCTCGGTGGGAAGCATGCTGCCGGGGGGCAGATGCTCGTCCTCGATCCAGCGCGTGAGCGTTCGGGTGATGTGGCGGTGGAGTGGCTCTTCCGGCTCTCGATCGGGAATCCGGGGAAAGCGCGTGGGATACCCCTGGCCGTGAGCAAAGCTTGTGGACATGATGACCTCCAAATCGCTCACCCAGCGCGCCATATCCGAACATATATGTCCAAACATGACGCCAAAGCGGATTGTAGCACACCGCGGCGGGGCGCACAAATGAGCGCGACGCCTGTTCGCCCATCGCACGCGATGACCGGGTGCATCTCCACCCCAAGCCTTTCAGTGCGGGACGTCAGCAGGAATCCGCAAGCCTTCAGCGATGCGGATCGGTAGCCGTTGGCTGAGACCCTCCCAGTGACTCGACGCACGAAGCGGAGTCACCTGAAATTCGTCCTTGACATATTCACCAACGCCGTATACTATTGTCTGCACATATCAAGTGGCACCTCTGGGGGGTGGGGTGCCATACTGCTCCACTCGCACCAACTCCCTCGCATGGCTCGCGGCGGCACAGTTTTCCCAGTGGTGCGGTCATCGCACGTGCTAGCAGGGCGAGGGAGGTCACTCGTGACGGCCACTATTGCGGAGCTCGACCCTGAGGTTCGCACGCACATTGTGCGGCGCCTCAAATCCATCGAGGGTCAGGCGCGCGGCATCCAGCGCATGGTTGAAGACGAGCGTTCCTGTCAAGAAATCATGGATCAGATCGCGGCGATGCGCGCCGCGTCACACGCACTTAGCATCCAGTTGCTCGAAGAGTTTGCATTGCATTGCCTGCGCAGTGCGAACGATTCCCCCTCGCTCGAGCAGGCGGTGGCTCAGATGGTCAGTGTCGTATCAAAGCTTACCCGCTAGCAGATGCGCTGGTGCGCGCGAAGCTCCCAGACTCGCTGCCTCGCTCGATCGCGGGCCAGCCTCTGGTGGGAGCGCGGTATCGGTGTATTCCTAGCACACGACCATGGTGATCGGGCCCTGCATGGGTCGGGGCCGCCGCATGAGTGTCAAGGAGACGCCCCCCATGACGATCGACACCGAGCGCGACACCCTGCAGCCCGCGATGGATCTGGACCGGCTGATCGATGAGCGGGTCGAGGCGGCGCTGGCCAAACGCCTCGACGCGATGGTGGCCGAGCGCATCGCCAAAGCCACGAAGCGCGACCCTGCCAAACGGACGGCAGCCATCATTGCCTCCAAAGGCACGCTCGACATGGCGTACCCCCCGCTGATTCTGGCCACGGCGGCCGCGGCGATGGAGATGGAAGTTGGCGTGTTCTTTACGTTCTACGGCCTGAACATTTTGCGCAAGGGCGGGCCGAAGAAGCTCAAGGTCGCGCCGATTGCCAATCCGGCCATGCCGGTGCCGATGCCGAACATCCTGGGGATGCTGCCAGGCATGACACCGATGGCCACCACGATGATGAAAGGCATGTTCGCCAAGCATAACGTGGTCAGCGTCGGCGAGCTGCTCAAGCAGGCGATCGAGCTCGATGTCAAGCTCATTGCCTGCCAGATGACGATGGACGTGATGGGGTTCAAGCGCAAGGATCTCATCGATGAGTGCGAGGTCGGTGGTGCGGCCAGCTTCCTCAGTTTCGCCAGTGGGGCCCATACCACTCTCTTCATCTAGGGTGCGGATGCGATGCGCAATGAGGCGCGGACGGCGGCTCGGCACTGTCGCTGAGGACTGCCACGCGCGAGCAGGGGGAAATGACCGATGAGCGAGCCAGTGCATGTGGATCGGTATCTCGACGCGAAGGGCCAGATGTGCCCGATGCCCGTGATTGCGGTCAAGAAGGCCATGAAAGACCTGGAGCGCGGGCAAGTCATCGCCATCGCGGCGACCGATCGGGGCGCCTGCCGCGACATCCCCGCCTGGGCCGAGCAGACCGGCCACAAACTGATCACGTGGGACGAGCAGAGTGGCGTCTTCACCTTCTACGTCGAAAAGGCCGGCTGGGAGGACGAGTAGGATGTATTTTCGCCAACTGCGCCTGTCCGACATCGGCTGTGCCTCGTACATCGTGGGGGGCGACGGCGTCTGCGCGGTGATCGATCCACGCTGGGATGTCGTGCCGCAGTACACGGGGCTGGCCGGTCGGCAAGGCTTGC
>DASWAC010000557.1:0-5918 GCA_036391335.1 Ktedonobacterales bacterium | reverse complement strand
AGAGCCGCGTCCCTTGTGGGCGCAGAATGCCTGGAGCATTCGTGAAGCTCGTGGGCGCGGAGCCAAACATGCCTGGCGCGGGCAAGGTCAAGCTGCGCCAGGTCTTCCCACCGTCAGCGGTCACGAAATGGCCGAGGCATGACGGCGTGCTCGACCGGGTCGAGCTGACACTCAGTGGCCTGAAGCCACGCTGCCTCGCGGCGGGCTGGCATGGCCCTGGCGAGATGGGTATCGTGATGTAGAGCATGCTCGCGTTGAGCGGATTGATGTCGAAGCCCACGCCAGCATCTGGCGCGAGGGTGGGATCGAAGGCGGCTGGCAGGGTGAGCTTGCGCCAGGTGGCTCCCGCATCGGTGGTCATCTCGATGCCATCAGGTGTGCTGCCCTTGCCGGAAACGAGCAGCGTGACACGATAGCCGGTCGTGGGCTGGCTGGGCACGATGGCGACGCCGGGCAACATACTGTCGTAATGGCCGAAGGGCGTCCACATCGAGCCGCCAGGCGTGGCCGTGGCCGGCACGGTGGTGATGGAGGTCACGACATGGCCCGCGGTAGGACGGTGGCCGCAGCCTGCCACGGAAGCCGCCAGCAGCAGCGCGATGGATGCGGCGCTGAGCGCTATGCCGAGGCGTGCTGGCCCGCGCGGATGCGGGATGGATGACAATGGATGGCGCGAAGGAGCGCAGGGGTTGTCAGGGTGCGACATTGCACGGCTCACTTTCGATTTGTACCCATTCAGAACATTGAGATACGCAGGACTACGCATTGCTCGGGGGATGCGCTGCGACCCGCATCCAGATGCCCCGAGGCCGAGACGAATAGAGATGCCGAGACAGAGAGAGCTGCGGGCCGCGTGCTAGCCCTCCAGCTAGCGCCCAGGCAGGCGACGATCGAAGTGGCCACATGATAGCACAGGTGCGACTCTCTGGCGAGCAAAGCCGGGGGCTTCTTGTACCTGAGCTGACTCGTGCATCGCTATGGGATGGCGTGCACCGTGAGACGTGCGCCCATGGCCGCTGCTGGCATGATGTCCAGCGCGCTCGCCAGTGGTGAGGCCGCAGCCCCAAGAGTGCGACGCGTCGCCTCCAGATCGGCGGTGGCGAGGCTCACGCTGAAGGGCCCTTCGCCCTCCACAGCAAGCGCCTGGGCAACCGAACCGGCGTCGCGAGGGGCCAGCAGCTCGATGTGCGTCTGCCCCATCGCGAAGACAGCGCCCTCCGCGGCAGCGCCTGGCCGATCTCGTCTCTCGATGAGCGTGAGGCCTAGACCCTGCTGGTAGAGCGCGACGGCGGCATCCAGGTCACGCACGGCCATTCGCACGCCTGAGACACCGCGGATGCCGTTTGGCTGCGCTGCCGGTCGCTCGTGCGCCAGACGCTCGGCATCGGGCGTCTCCCACGCGATGAGGAAGGGCCATGGCCTGCGCCAGGGTGTGCCGCCAGGTATGGCGAGCTGCCACGCGAAACTGGAGCCATCGGGCCGCTCGCGACTCATGCCAAAGGGCCCCTCGACTACCACGCCAAACGCGCGCAATCGGGCCGCGTCGGCGGCGATGTCGTCGCTGGCCAGCGCAAAGCCGGCGAGTCCACCTGGATGCGCGCTCAGATAGGTGAGGAGGGCCTGCCCATTGAGTCCTTCAGCAGTTGCCTCGCGCTCATTGGCTACGGCCAGCAATTCCAGGTAGTCCAGCCCGAAGCGGATGATGGCGTTCTCTGTCCCATGCCCGGGATGCCGCCCACCACGAGCGACGGTAAAACCCAGCGCCGCAAAGGCACGCATCCCCGCCGCCAGATCGCGTGTCGCGATCACGGCATGGTCGAAGCGAGTGATCATGGGGATTCCCTTTGCGGCGAGAGGACTGCTGGAGCCGCGCCTCAGGCATTCCCATAGATGCCGTCGAGCGGATCGACCGGTGGGGAATCGCTGCGGGTGTGGTGCTGCTTGCGGCGGCAGTTTGGCTTGTCGCAGGGCTCGTGCCGCTCTGGCTGGGCTGGCGGCTTGAAGTCGAGCAGCTCGCGCACGGGGACGAGGAGTGTCGCGCCACTCTCCAGCAGCAGGTTCACCGCCTCGCGCGGCACATTGTGCCCCACCACGCGGCCGGGTCCCGTGGGGCCAGTCACGAAATCGCCAATCTCGGGCATGCGGGCATGCGCGTCGAGATAGGTCTCGTGCTCGTAGGCCAGGCAGCACATCAGGCGCCCACACACGCCGGAGATCTTCGCGTTGTTGAGCGGGAGGTCCTGATCCTTGGCCATCTTGATCGAGACGCCGTTGAAGTCCGTCAGCCATGAGCTGCAACACAGCGCTTTGCCACACATGCCGACGCCACCCAGCGCCTTCGCGTGATCGCGGGCGCCCACCTGGCGGAGCTCGATGCGTGTGTGAAAGTGGTTCGCCAGGTCGCGGACCAGTGCGCGGAAATCCACGCGGTTCTCGGCCACGAAGAAGAACGTGAGCCGCTTCCCATCCCAGGTATATTCGGATTCCACCAGCTTCATGGGCAGGCTGTGCCGCGACACCTGCTCGGCGCAATCACGCAGCGCGGACTTCTCCTTGGCCTTCCATTCCAGCAGCCGGGCCAGGTCATCATCGCTGGCCGTGCGCACGATGGGGAATGGCGGCTCACTGCCGAGGTCCGCGGCGGCGACCTGCCGTGGCGAGACGACGACACGCCCGCACTCATGCCCGCGCGGCGTCTCCACGATGACCCACTGGCCGTTCCTCAGGGCGAGCTTTCCCGGCAGGCACCACATGATACGTCCCGTCGGCCGAAAGCGCACCCCCGCGACGGTAGGGGCGTCGGCAGCCACCTCATGGCGGTTGACCGGATCAGCCATTGCCTTGCAGCTCGGTCGTCAGGATGATCGCGTCGGCCACCTCACGCATGGTCTTGCGAGTATTCATGCTCAGGCGCCGGATACGCTGGTACGCGTCATTCTCGCTGAGCCCATATTGCTCCATGAGGATGCCCTTGGCCCGCTCGACCACACGGCGCGTGGCCAGCTGGTCTTCGAGAGAAGTGACTTTGTCTTCCAGGTCGCGAAACTCCTGGAAGCGCGCGCAGCCAAGCTCCACGGCTGCCTGCAGGTCCTCATCGCGCCAGGGCTTCGTCAGATAGCTCACCACGCCGACATCGCGCGCCCGCTCGATCACCTGAGGGTCCGGGTACCCCGTAACCAACACGACGGGCGCCACACGCTCACGTGTGAGCACCTCGGCGGCGGATACGCCATCCACGCCGGGCATGCGGATATCCATAATGACGGCATCGGGATGAATCTCGCGCGCGGCATTGATGGCGCTGGTTCCATCTGGCACGTCGCGCACTACCGTATAGCCTAGCCGCTCCAGGTCTTCCTTGAGGTCCTGGCGCACCAGAGTCTCGTCATCGGCAATAATCAAACGCTTTGTCATCTTGCCAAGCTCTTCCCGCGATCATTGGGTGGGCAGTCCCGGCGGGCCGGAGATCGATAGCGGCGCGCCGGGGTCGCTCGCAGTATAGCACACGCGGCGCAGGCGGCTGGCTGGGGTTGGTAGAGCTACCCTAATCCACCAGCTCGACAAACAGATCATCCTGCGCCGCTGACGGCTCACCCATGCAGGCGCTCTGTCCTACGAGTGATGCGGCGCCGTCGTCGCGGGGCTGCGGGTCTCCCGGCCAATGGGCGGCGCCGAGCTTGCGCATCTCGGCGATGAGCTCGTCCAGTGCGGTGCGTGTTTCCAGAGGCAGGCCGAGCGGGCTGTTATAACGCCGCAGCGCAACCAGCGCGCGCTGGATGGCCCCCTCGAGGCGGATGCGCTCCTCGCGGTCATGCTGCAGCGTGACCATGCGTGAGGTGGTGAGCCCCACCATGGCAGCCACAGGGCCTAGCACAGGCTCTGCCACAGGCACACGCACGCTGCCCCCACGAAGCCCCTCGCTCAGCGCCCAGCGTAGACGCTCGGCATCCGCTTCCACCTGATAGAGCGCCAGGGCTGAGGCCGCATGCTGCCGCATGAGCCGCAGATCGAGCGCCTGCCGGATGAAGCGCTCATGCTGCCACCGGTTGTGCAGGCGACTCATGCTGATGCCCGATAGAGTCAGCCCGATGCTGACGAGGGTGGCATCCAGCAGGGTGAAGAGCGGCGAGGTCAGTGTCAGCGCTGGCTGCATCGGCTGTATGAGGTTCACCAGCACGAAGGCGAGATAGAGGGTGAGGCACATGATGATCGCCAGCAGCGCTGCCTCACGGCCGGCCATATGCAGCGCCAGCAGAGCCACCGCCGGCACGATCACCAGCAGGGCGGCTCGCGGGCCAATGAGCTCCATCGCCCATGCCAGCATGCCGGCCTGTGCGCCCACCAGCGCCAGCACGCCCAATGAGGGCTGCCGCAGCTGCACGCTGACATACCACGCGGTGAACGCGCCCCCGCCCGCCAGCACCGCGAGCACCATCGCCCAGAGCGCGGCATTGGTCCCGCTCAGAGCCAGAGATGCTGAGGCCAGCGCCGCGCCCAGCGTGACCACCGCGTGGATGCGCATAACCGTGGCGACGCGCTCCGGGCAGACCTGCTCATCCATGTGCTCCAGCGTGCCGGAGGCCCCAGAGGCGCTCGTGGCGGTCGGGCTGTGCCAGGTGAGTGATGGGGCCATGGCGGGTGTGCTGGCGCCTGCGCCCGGTGTGGCGCGGAGTCTGCTGGCATGCGAGGCGGAGGCTATGGCCGGCAGGGACGGTATAGACATGTGAGGCCCCGAGGCCTGTGGGGCCAGCTGCGGGGTCAATCGCGGCGCGATGACCGGCTGCGGGGCCTCGATCAGCTGGCTGAGCGCAGGTGGGCCACGGCGGTCTGAAGGGCGGCCATGCGGCGCCTCGATCTTCTTCATCGCACCCTTACCTCGGTTTTTGCTTGACACACCTGATGCAGCGTGGCATAGTAGATAGCACGAATAGTGAGCTTGGACGGAACGAGTAGGTCGGCAAGCACGGGGACAGAGAGCCTGGGCAAGGTGAGATCCAGACGCTGTGCGCGACCGAAAATCATTCCTGAGCTGTCGCCCGACCACCCACCTGTGGGGATGTAGGCGCGACCGGTAGCCCGACCGTTATCGCACGGGAGGACATACACACGTGTGTCCAGTCATTCGAGTGGACCGCCACGTCTGGCGCTAGCATCCCCACAACGGTAGGGACGAATAGCCGGAGGGAACGGTCAATCTGGGTGGTACCGCGGGTAGCATTGCTCTCGCCCCAGCAGGGGTGAGGGCTTTTTTTATTGGCGTGAGCGGGCTTTCAAGCGGGACAAAAGACATGACAGCAGCGACAAAAGGAAAACGAGCAGCCGCGAGGCAGCCCAAAGCGCCCTTCGCATCCGTGCCGGCGCCCAATCGGGTGGACTATCCCCTGCTGGAGCGCGACACCCAGGCGCTCTGGGACAAGCGCGATACAATGGGTCTCTATCTGAGCCGCAACGAGCGCTCTCCCCGGCGGTGGTCCTTCCTCGATGGACCGATCACCTCGAATAACGCGATGGGCGTGCACCACGCCTGGGGCCGCACCTATAAGGACATGTTCCAGCGCTTCAACACCATGCGAGGCTTCCGCCAGCGCTATCAAAATGGCTTCGACTGCCAGGGTCTCTGGGTCGAGGTCGAAGTTGAGAAAGAGCTTGGCTTCAAGAATAAGCGTGACATCGAGGCCTACGGGGTCGCGAAGTTCGTCGAGAAGTGCAAGGCGCGGGTGCTCACCTTCGCCGAGCGCATCACCTCGCAGAGCGTCCGCCTGGGCCAGTGGGAGGATTGGTCGAACTCCTACTTCACCATGTCAGACGAGAATAACTACACCATCTGGGGCTTCCTCAAGACCTGCTGGGAGCGCGGCTGGATCTATCACGGCGAGGATAGCATGCCGTGGTGTCCGCGGTGCGCCACCGGCATCTCG
>DASWAC010000556.1:0-3613 GCA_036391335.1 Ktedonobacterales bacterium | reverse complement strand
AGCCTCACGAGACCCTCACCTCATCTCCTCCCTCGGGGAGCGGGAAGTGAGGACGCGCGAGCGCAGCGAGGAGCGAGCCCCAGCGAGAGCAGCGGACGACCTGCGCAGCAGGAGGTGAGGGCAACACAGTTCCTACGGGGGGCCGTCTCGTCCGGCGAGGTGATCGAGGCGCGTACGATTGCGGTGCATCCGGGCAGCGGTGGACGCCACAAGATCTGGCCCGCGCCTCAGATGGCGGCGCTGTGCGAGCTGCTGATCCAAGATGGCTGGCAGCCGCTGCTCATCGAGGGGCCGGCGGATGCAGCAGCGGTCGCGGCGGTCCTCGCGCGTCTGAGCCAGCCCGTGCCTGTGGCGCGTGACCTCTCGCTGGCCGCGCTGGCCAGTCTGCTCGCCAGGTGCGCGGGCTACGCGGGCAATGACTCGGGGGTAACCCATCTCGCGGCGCTGTGTGGTGTGCCCACAGTGGCCGTCTTTGGCCCGACACGCCCACAGGTGTGGCGTCCACTTGGCCTGCGCGTCACTGTCGTCGAGGCGGCAGGCGGTGACCTCAGCTCGCTGGGCGCGGATGAGGTATTCGAGGCGCTGCGATCGGGGATGCGCTGAGAGCGCGGCTATTCCTTCGTTTCGTCCTGCCCGCCCGGCTGGGTCACGGGCAAGATCACGATATAGGTGACGATATCCCAGGCATTGCGGATCCCGATGAACATGAGCAGCGCCATCACCCCGCCGATGATGAAGAGCGCCGGCACTGGATTGCCCACCAGCAGGATTGCCCCAGCGATGAGCGCGACATAGGCGACAAGCGGGCCGCCCACATACCATAGCCAGTCCTCTGCCACCGGTCGATAGGATTCCAGACGGCGCTGGCGCCGAATGACGATGGCGGTGTAGAGCACTCCTCCGAGACCGGCGAGGCCAAGCGCGAAGGCAGGTGACGAGAGCGTCTGCCACGGCGCGCTGAGCACCGCCGCAAAGAAGAGAACCGCCCCAAATTGCAGGACCGTGGGTGTGGTGAATGCCGCTATGCCTGGGCCACTCGCCTGGTCCTGCCTGCCCGCGATCAGGGTGACTGCCACGAAGGTCAGTCCGATCAGCGCCCCCGCGGAAGAGCCAACGATGATGAAGAAGTTGTCCCACGTGTTGAGCAGTGCCATGGTAGTCTCCTGGTTGGTGAGCATCCCTAGCGGATATCCTGCGCGACTTCCTGGGCGGCTCGGGCGCCCTCACGCGCAGCGCCTTCCATATACCCCTGGAGCTCGACCGAGCAGTGCTCGCCGGCGAAGTGGATGGGGCCCTGCCGCACTCTCTCGTAGCCAGCGAATTGCGTGTATTGCCCGATACGCCAGCATGAGTAGCTGCCCAGCAGAGAGGGATCCCCGGTGGGATAGCTCAAGGCTGCCTTCTCGGTATAGTGGGCGCTGATGCCGGGATAGATGCGCTCCAGCTGCGTGAGGCAATCTCGGGCGTAGACATGGACATGGGCTGAATCCGCCGTCGTGGTGTAGGGCATCGCCGGCGCATAGGCCGCCCCGCGGTGTCCACTGGTGTAGTCCACGAGTAAGCCATGAGAGGCTTGCTGACCAAGGGAGGCATCCCAGAAGGTCTGAACCTCGAGATCCGTGACCAGGAAGCTACCGTGTTGCTGAGGCCAGGGACCGTTGGCATACCAGTAGGGCTGATCGAACTCTAAGAAGAGCTTCGAGATCGTGCCATAGCCCAGCTGCTCAATGGCCGTCTTCTTCAATGGGTCAAACCTGGCTCGCTGATAGTCAACGTGGCGCAGGATGCTGAACGGGAGCGCGAGAATCACGCGGTCGCAAGACACCTGCGATGGGCCGCCAGGGGTGGCAAAGGTCAAGCTCGGTGCGCCATCCCCCGAGAGCTCGAGTGCCACCAGGCGTTGGCCCAGATGGATGCATCCGTCGGGCAAGGCGCGGGCTATCGCCAGGGGCAGCCGCGCATTCCCGCCCACGATCTTACTGTTCCCCTGAATCGCTCCCGTCATGGTCGAGCCACTCGATAGATCCCGTGAGCCCATCAGATAGACCAGATTGAGGGCGCTCTGCTCACCAGTATCAAGGCCATAGACGCCGCTGCAGGCTACGTCCAGGTAGCGACCCAGCACGGTCGCATGCCCGCCCACGACGTGCCGCTCGATCCACTCATGCGCACTGAGATGGTCGAGCTCGAAGCCCGCCTGGGTAAAGTGGTCGTACGTGGTGGGGAAGCCGGCATCCTGCAGCTGCTGCCGCAGAAGCGGGGCGAGCGCCTGGAAGTCTCTGGCCATAGCTTCCGGGTCGGCATAGCGATCGAGGAAAAACATGAGGGCTTGCGCGCGTTCCGAGCTTCCGGCATCCAGCGCGGCGGTGCTGAGGCCGAAGCGCGTGATGAGCTGGCGCATGGTCGTGTGGTCGCTGCCGATAAACTCACCGCACCACTCACTGACCATGCCATCCGCCCAGGTCGTCGCATCGGAGTGCATGCGGCCCCCGACGTGGTCAGCCGCTTCGTAGAGATCGCACGAGAGCCCGGCATCCTGCAGGGTGAGCGCGGCGTTGAGTCCGGCAATGCCAGCGCCGACGATGGCGATGCGAGGCATCTCGTGTCCCTCCTCATGAGGTGGCTGTGTCCAGGGTGAATGATGATCGGGCAGGATTCCCCCTGAATAGTCAGCGCCGGTCCACGCCGCTCCTCCGCACTATTGTCGCACGTGACGATAGCGAGGGTGCGCTGTGTCGGTGCTGAAGGCGACGGAGCGCAAATGACCTCAAGAGGTATGACGAGGCGGTGGAGTGAGCGGCCACGCTAGAGCTAAGTATGCTCGAGAATGGCTAGCCAGGCAACAGTGCTAGAGAATCTCAGGCAAACATCTCCGCACTCGCGGCAGCCAGCGCGCGCAGCTCAGCGACGGCGGCCAATGCATACTGGCGGGTCTCGTCGTTCAGCGGGGCGGCGGTGAATTCATCTTCATCGAGGGTGAGGGTGGATCCATCGGGCGCGACCCAGAGATCGAGCAGCAGATCGCGAAAGGTGATGGCGTCAGCAGTGATCTCGGCGGGATACGAGATGTTGCAATACCATCCCTTCAGCGCGCCACTAGGGCTGGCGACGCGATAGACGCTATACCACCGGTCGCGAAAATGCCATTCGTGGAAGTCATCGCCGGTCACGAAGGTGACATAGCCCAGCTCCCGCGTGGCATGCTCCCAGGTGGCCTCCACCTCGACACCGCCGGGAATGACGCGCACGAGCGTCGCCTCATAGGTGATCATGTGATTGCCCGCTGCGTCGAGCTTCTCGATGGCGAGCTGGGTCATGCGGACTCGCTCCCGCTGGCCAGGCGGTCAGGCGCGAAGAGGTCCGCGTCGGGGTGCGCCTCACCGCGAATGAGCGCCGCGACGACCTCGGCGGACCGCGTCGCATAGGCGTTCCCATGGCCCGTATAGCCCCCCGCGACGTAGACCTGCGCTGCGCCGGGCAGCCGGCCCACGAGCGGCAGGTGATCCGCAGAGAAGGCCATGATGCCCGCCCAGCGATGCTCGATGGCAACCCGATGCTGGCCCAACGTCTCGCGCACGAAGCGCTCCAGCGCGGGCTGCACCTGCTCATTGGG
>DASWAC010000555.1:0-2161 GCA_036391335.1 Ktedonobacterales bacterium | reverse complement strand
ACGCGGCATCAACCATCATGCATGCCGAGCTCAGCAACGTGATCTCGTCCTGCGTCTTGAGCATCCGCGCCTCTTGCATCACCTGCTGGCCATCCACTACGGTGATGCCCTCACGCTGCAGCGCGAAAAGCACCGGCAGCTCGATCTCGTCCACGCCGAGCGGCGCGCCCATCAATCCACGCTCCTCCAGCTCGATCCGAATCTTGCGCGCCACGTCTTCGGCGCGACCGGCCGCAGGTAGCATCGCGCCACGCTGGGTAGAGATGCCAGCGCGTGAGCGCTCGCCCAGCCAGGGGCAATAGAGCTGGTGGTGGCGTGCCGCGGAGCCGAAGTCCCAGAGGATCGGGTCGTCATCCTGCGGCAGCAGACTGAACCGGGCCAGCTTGTCCATCGCCCAGGTGCCGATATGCGTCGCCGTGATATAGCGAATATTTGCCATGTCGAAGCAGAGCAGCGCGCCTAGCTCCGACTCTTTGAGGATTCGCTTGATGCGAGCCAGCCGCTCGGTGCGCAATCGCTCGGCATCAACTCGCGCTTCCCAATCAACCGTCATCAGCCCATAAGTCTTTAGCGCCATTGCCGCGACTCCTCTAGGCTCTCCCACAGAGCGTTTTCGCCAGCTCGGTGACCGACTGCGCCGTAGGCACCGTCACGTCTTCGAGCACTGGCGAGAAGGGAATAGGGACATTCATCGCGCCCAGCCGCTTGACTGGAGCGTCGAGATGGTAGAAGGCGCCCTCGCCGATGACCGCCGCGAGCTCGGCGGTGACGCCATAGCGCTCGTAGCCCTCGTCAATGACGATCGCCCGACTCGTCTTGATTGCCGAATTGATCAGGGTCTCCCGGTCCAGAGGCAGCGTCGTCCGTGGATCAACCACCTCCGCGCTGATGCCAAGCGTGGCCAGCTGATCCGCCGCAGCCAGCGCGATCTGCACCATGCTGCTCGTCGCGACCAGCGTGATATCCTCGCCTGTGCGCTTGATATCGGCGACACCGAAGGGGATAGTGTAATCACCGTCAGGCACCATGCCTTTGAGCGGGTACATCATCTTATCCTCGAAAATGACCACCGGGTTGTCGTCACGGATGGCCGTCTTGAGCAGGCCCTTCGCGTCGTAGGGTGTGGATGGCAAGGCCACCTTCAGCCCTGGAATATGGCTGACCCACGCGTGCAGGCTCTGGCTATGCTGCGCGCCCGTGCGGCGGGTGGCCCCCAGCGTCGTGCGGATCACCAGCGGCACCCGCAGCTTGCCGCCCGACATATAGTGGATCTTGGCCGCCTGGTTGACGATCTGGTCCATCGCCAGGCCGATGAAATCCCCAAACATGATGTCAATGATGGGGCGCATGCCCGTCATCGCGGCCCCAACGCCCAGGCCGGAGATCCCTGCCTCCGAGATGGGTGAGTCAATGATGCGACGGGGGCCAAACTCCTCGACGAGGCCCGAGAGCACCTTGAAGGGCGTTCCGGCCTCCGCGACATCCTCACCCATGATGAAGATGGTCGGGTCGCGCCGCAGCTCTTCGGCCAGCGCCTCGCGGATCGCCTGCCCCAGGGTGAGCTCGCGCTCAGTGGCGGGCTGTGTTGTCGCAGTGAGCGAGCTAGGCATAGACATGGTCGGTCACCTCCTCCACCTCGGGGAATGGCGCGTCGAGCGCAAAGGCAACCCCCGCCTCGACCTCGGCCTGCGCGGCCGCCTGAATCGCGACGAGCTGGTCAGTGCTGGCCTGCCCGGTGGTCGTCAGCCAGCTGCCGAGGATGGTGATCGGGTCGCGCTCGGTCCTCCAGAGAGCCTCTTCCTCTGGGGAGCGGTAGTAGGCCCGCGCGACATCGCCCACATGGTGACCGTGATAGCGGTAGGTCTGCGCCCGAATGAAGCTTGGCCCCTCGCCACGCCGCGCGCGCTCGACTAGCCCCGTCATAGCGGCAAAGACCTCGCGAGCATCTTGCCCATCGACCGTGACTGTCGGGATGCCAAAGGCCGCGGCACGTGCCTCCATGGTGCCAGCTGTGGTCTCGCTGTTGTGCGTGTATTCGTTGTAGAGGTTATCCTCACACACGTAGATGACCGGCAGCTTCCACAATGAAGCCATATTCATGACCTCGTAGAGCAGGCCCTGGCCCAGCGCACCATCGCCAAAGAAACACACAGCGACCTTA